>WJJA01000141.1 GCA_014729955.1 bacterium | reverse complement strand
CTCTGAGTACGCAATGTACCCGGCGGGAGGGAGGATCGGCGTGCCCATCGGGGCGAAGAACAGGTTGAAAACCACGATAACGGCAGCCGAGATTGGAAAAACCCATTTCGAAGAACGCGAAACACGGCGCTGAAGCCAAATAGCCCCAAAAGCGAAAAGCGGCGGAAATGCCGGAGTCAGATAATAAGAACGCGCGCGGCCATAGAGCATCAGGATGGTTAACACGGACAAAAACGTATAACCAAAGATCCGGTAACTTTGTACGGAACGAACCAGAAAGAACCCGATCAAACCGGATAACCACACCAGCACCGCAAGCGGATTGAACATCAGCACCTGGTCAAGGATCAGCGACCACGGCGGGGTATCCCGCAGCTTCTCTCGTGCCCCGGCCATGAACTCCAGGGTCGGCCAATCGTTTAACATGTTCCAGAGTATGTAAGGACTGAAGAGCAGAAAAGCGATGGCGGCGGCCGTCCAGGGCCACGGTGTCATGAACCAGCGGCGTTGCGGGGTCAGCAGCATTCCCATGGTCAGCCCGAATCCCAGCCACAGCATACTGGTTTTGTTCAGCAGGCCGAGCCCCAGGATGACGCCCAGCCACAACCAATCTCGAGGGCGTTCCTCCTGCACAATACGCAGCAGCTGATAGAACACGAGTGCCCAGAACAGGGTGTCAAATGCGTTCATCGAATAGAAACTTGATAGCGCGACTATGAACGGTGCCGTCGTAAACAGGACGGCCGCGGCGACCTGGGTGATCGGGCCGCCCCCGAAGCGCCATGTCATCCGTCCGACAAGCAGCAGCGTTGCAGCGTGCGCCAGGGTCGGCGGGATGCGGATGCTGATAAGCGAATCGCCGAACACCAGGGTCCATACGCGCAGGATCCAGATGGACAGAGGCGGTTGGTCCACATAGCCGAAAGCGAGATGACGGGCGCAGTCGAGATAGTAAAATTCATCGCGGAATACGCCGTAAGCAGTAAAGACGTGCAGCACCATACGCGCGAGGACATACACCCCGGCAGCGATCCAAAGGGCACGACCGGCAAAGGGCGGCGTTTCACGGCTTTCGGACAGTTGCATCTCAAGCTCCGGCAGAAGAACGTCGGTTCGACACAAACATACGCTTCCGGCGGATCAGATCGCATGAAACGTACCGCGAAAAAACGCTTATCTTTTGAGTCGGAGTCAACGCATGCATGACCTTGACACTGGGGAACGATGAGATCGATGCGCGGGTATCGCACAGAACCGTTCGGGAAGAACCGTCGCATTGTGGCGGCAAGTGTGCGGGTCAGCCGGCAACGCAATACCATTCACCTTGTTACGGAGGTCGAGGTAGGCACGCCGCGTGCGATGATTGCGAAGCGTCGTGAAGAGACCGGCGACAAGCTATCGTTCACCGCCTACCTGGTCGGCTGCCTGGCGCGTGTCTGCAGCGAGCATCCCCGTTTCAACTCGTTTCGCAAGGGGCGACGCCTGATTGTACTGGACGATGTCACTGTCAATGTTCTGTTCGAACGGGAGTTCGACGGCGCGCCGGTGCCGGAATCGGTCGGCATACGTCATGCCGACAGGAAATCGTATGATGACATCAACAGGGACATACAGAAGACGAAGCAGTCTCAGGGGCCGCACATGGGTTCTTCGAGCGGCATGGGTTGGATTCGCCTGATGCCGGACGGGCTGCTGCGGGCGTTCATACGCCTGGCGTCACGAAGCATCACCATGCAGAAGAAATACGGCGTGGTCGGGGTGACCGCGATCGGGATGTTCAGCCGCACGCCGTTGTGGCCGGTGCCGATCACCAACGCCACGGTGACCATGGCGGTCGGTACGATTGTCCCGCGGGTCGTAATGGTGGACGGTAACCCGGAAGAGCGCGAACACGTCTGCCTGACGCTTTCCTTCGACCATGACATCATCGACGGCGCACCTGCCGCACGTTTTGTCGACCGTCTCGCACGAGAAATTCGCAGCGGCGCACTGCTGCAACCGATGTAAGGCTGTCGCCTGTTATGCCTCCCCGGGAAAGGCGCGGGTCCAGTGACGTTTATAAGAACAGGAATGTCAATCGGAACGTTGTGTCGGGTCTTGGCCCACGTCAGCAGGGTGTGACCCGACACTCAAAATTCCTGATTCACACAGCACTCGGCTCAATCTTTCTCTTCCAGCGCCTTCTGCTTCGCCTCCTGTTCCGGATGGCCCCCCGGATGTCCGGCCCGGCTGCCGCTGTGGGGGGAGCCGCTGCCGTGGCCTCCTCCGCCGGATTTCGCGATCAGTGTCGTCGTGGTCTTATGTTCCTCACCGTTGCGCATGTAGTAAATCCGCGCAGTGTCGCCGGGATTGTACTGCCGAAGGGCGTAGGTCAGGTCATAGATATTGTCGACCACGACATCATCCATGCGCACGATCAAATCACCGGTTTTCAGCCCGGCCTTCTCGGCCGGAGTCCCGGGACGCACGCCCTGCAGACCCATACCGTGCAGGCTGTCCGGTGTGGCGAAGTTCGGTATGATGCCGAGAGTGACATGAATCCCGCCGCGTGCACCGCCCTGGGACGGGGCAGGCGCGGACTTGTAGGTGAGGGTCAAGCCCGGCTCGGCCATACGATCCAGCACGGCCGTCGCAAACTCGAGCACCTTCACCAGCCCGGCACCGTCGATCTCGGCAATGTCATCGCGCGGGCTGTGATAGTCCGAATGGGTGGATGCCATCAGGTGAGCGACCGGGATGCCCTTGGCATAAAACGAGGTCTGATCCGAGGGGCCGTACCCGCCGCCGCTCGCCGCAATCGGCAGGTTTATCGCCGCCGCTGCGTCTTCCAACAAGTCTTTCAGCTCTACCGCGCTTTCCACACCCAGCACCGTCAAGGGATGGTCGCCAAGTCGACCCACCATGTCCAGGTTGAGCATGAAACGGGCGTGGTCAAAGCCGTCCGGCGGATCGCTGACAAAATGGTTCGAGCCGACCAGCCCGACCTCTTCACCGGTAAAGGCGACAAACCAGACCGTGGGGTGCGCACGGTCGCCGGCCCATCGTTCCGAACCGGCCAGGCGCCGGGCGATCTCCAGCAGCACGGCGGTGCCGGACGCATTGTCGTCCGCTCCGTTATGGACCGCATGGGTGTCCGGCTGCGTGGAACCGCTTTGCCCGTAGCCCAGGTGGTCGTAGTGCGCTCCGACGATCAGGAGATCGTCCGGGTTACCGGACAGTTTCGCACCGATGTTCTTCACCCGTTTGCTTCTCCGTTCCACATCCACCGCAATGGTCACCACCTGCCGAAGTTCCATGCTGCGCGGCGCTTCGTTGGCGTCGATCGAACGCTGCGCTTTGGCCAGGTCGAAGGCCATGCGACCCTGCCCGAACAGGGTATCGACATGCGTCCCGGCGAGGAAAACTGACGGAATGCCCACATCACGGTAAGGTTCATCGGTACGCAATTCCGGCAGTTTGTTCACATCTACGCCGTACCGGTTCGGGCCGCGCACGACAATCATTCCGGCCGCACCTTTGACCTTTGCGGTGATCGCCTTGTTCCGAAGCACCGCATGCTGGGTCTGCATCCGGCCTTCCAGCTTCGAGTCGGGATCGTCCTCGTTCGGTTCGCCTTCCATCACCATCACGATCTTGCCGGTGACGTCGATCTCTTCGTAATCGTCGTACTCGTACTCCGGCGCGCTGATGCCGTACCCGGCGAAAACAACCGGCGCGGTCACTGTGCCGCTGCCGGTGAACCCCAGTACCTGGAAGCCGTCACGGGGCAGAAACGCCTGTTCATCGGTCGCGATGTGGGTGGGCGAAGACCGGATGTCGTCGAGTTCTCCGCCGCTGTTCACCTTGATGCCCCAGTTCATGTCGAACGGCTGCTCGTAGCGGCCGTCAAACAGAGGCTCCAGGCCGTACTGCTCGAAGCGGCCGGCGAGGTACACGGCGGATGAGTCAAGGCCGGGGGTGCCGATGCCGCGCCCGTCACGGGCATCCGAGGCGAGGTAGGCGATATGCATCAACAGGTTCGCTTCCTGGTCCCACGCGGGCATTTGCGCCGCGGCCGGCTGCACTGCGAACGCCGTTACCGCGGTCAACACAAGAACCGATAGTGGAACATGCCGGAACTCGAATCTCTGAGTTGTCCTGACTCCCCGTCTCTGACGCTTCATCGCACACCCTTCCGTCTTCACCGAACCGATCAGCCGGTTCCTTTCTCTTCGCTGCGACCTCTTGCATGCATTTGCATGCCATCCGTTATGGAACCCGGGGCAAGCCCCCTTCGTTCCATGGGGTCTTGCGCACGATTCTATCGTGCGTGTGACCTCACGGATGAATATGTCTACTGGGTTTTCTTCAGCATTGGCGTTTTTGCGCCGCTGCCAGGATCATCTCCAGCAGGTCGCGGTAGGAGTTCCCCGCGAACTCATTCATGATATTCAGTTTGCCGTCCCAACACCAACCCGGATTGGGATTCACCTCGAGCAATTTGGGGACACCCTGCGCATCGCAGCGGAAGTCAAATCGTGCATAGTCACGGCACTGCAATTGTGCAAAAAGCCGTGCGGAAGAATCGTACAAAAGTCGCTTGGTCTCTTCCTCACCGCTGAACTCACGGAAACGAATTTTCGTCCAGTACTCCGAGCCGGGAATCCACTTGGACTCGTAAGAGAGGATCCTGGGCAATTCTTCGGGAAGATCAGTATAGTCCACCTCCAGGATCGGGAGGTAGACGAAACCGCTGTCGGGATTGCCGATCAGGCCGATACTGAGTTCAACACCCTGCAGGAATTCCTGGATCAGGATGTCGGTTACCCCCAGCTCGTTCTTGATATAGGCAATCTGTTCGATCGCCTGGTCGGGGTTGTAGACGACCGCGTTCATGTTGATGCCGTAACTGCTGTCGCCGCGTGCCGGTTTCAACAGCGCCGGATAGATCGCGGGAATCCGCCCGCCGATCTCCTGCTCGGAGATCAGCGATTCGAGGGGAACCGGCACATCGACAGCGGTTGCGATTGCGCTGACGAGATGCTTGTTGTAGCACAAACCCAGGCAGGCCCCGCGCCGGTATAGGGAACCTTCAGCATTTCCAGGATCGCGGGGACGTGCAGCTCCTTCAGCGGGTCGTTCTGGTATCCCTCGTCGCACAGGTTGAACACAAACGCCGGCGGCTCGGCCGACAGCTCCTCCAGCAACAGGGCATGGTTGTTCCGGTAGTCGAAGGTATACTGTTCCAGCCCGGACAGCGCCGACCGCATGCGTTCGACCGTTTCAAGGTCTTCTTCGTTGAATTGCTGATTGACCTTGATCGGATCGTCGAGGAGGGGGTCGCCGAGCAGCACCGTTACCTTGGGATACAACACTTTTGATGTTTTCTTCGACGGCTTTTTCGCCTTGTTGACCGCCGTGACCCAGATCCGGAACTCCATCATGCCGAGGTCCTGGTTCCTGTCGCTGGACGTGCGCCGGCCGGAGTGCACCTTGACGGCTTCGAACCCGTTTTCTAACAGCAAGTCCGTGATCGCTGCTTCATCATAGAGTCGTTCGGCATAAAACTGGTCCGCGATCACACCCTTCTCGGCGTCGACAATCACTTCACGGCTGATCAGGCGCTGTTTGTCGGAGGCCGGTTCCCGTTCACGACAGACAAACTGGTCCTTGTCGATCCACTCCCAGGTCCGTTTCTGGTAGTGCTCCCGCATCCATGAACCATCCGCCAGGTCCAGCAGCAGCGCGCCTCCCGGGCGCAATACGGACCTTACTTCCTGCATGACCGCAGCATCGTCCCTGGCTGCATCGAAGTACCCGAACGAATTGCCCATGATGAGCACGATATCAAAGCTGTTGTCCGGCACACGCAGCTTGCGTGCATCGCCCTCGTGAAATTTGCCCGGCAGGTTCTCCCGTGCCGCACGTTGTTTCGCAAGTCGCACAAGATAGCGTGATCGATCGATGCCGGTGACCTGCTTGTACCCGTGACGAAGCAGTTCAAGGCTGTGGCGACCCTGTCCGCAGCAGAGGTCCAGGATACGGTCGCCGCGCCGGGCACCCACCGTGCGCACGATTGTATCCACCTCCTGCACCGTGATCGCCGCATCCTCGACCACGTCTGCGTCGGTCTTGATGTAAAGCGCATTGAACAGCGTCTTCCACCATTCGGGCGGTAGATGGTTTTCCAGTTCGGTAAGAGGACCCAGGGTCCGGGGGTGAACCACCTTCGAGGGATGGGCGTTTTTGCGTTGCATGAAAGCCCCACACGTAAGAACCCACCTGTAACAGGTGGGTACGCCTGTGCAATACAGCACGGATAGCCCGGATATTACATGAATGGAGAAAAGGCCGTCTACTAAAAAACTATATTAACAATAATTTAGTATCCTGTTTTAACGGTTTTTCTCCGGCACAGTTTGTGTCCAAGTCAAACTCATCTATTTTTCCCCTTCGGACGGTCCCAAGTACGTCATGTGCTTTGTTGCGAAGAATTCGCGGTATGGCAATACAGCTTCATCCTTCGCGCCTCATATTTGACATACTTCGAACTCGTGAAATATCCGGGATAGGTAAAAATACATTCGTTTCAGTGAAATCAAGTGATGGGAATAGAGAGCTATTGAGTCAAGGTTATGCTTTAGTTGTGTATTCACAATCATTAAAGGAAGGATGCGGATTCGGTATTTCTTCCGTGTGTTCGGTGGTCAGGTGCCATGCAAGCGCGTCCCCGTTCAACAAGCGCTTTCCCGGGGTGATACGGGGTTGTGACACATCGCCGGCTCCCTTCTGATGCACGCCTCGGTGGCCTTCGAAGCTCGAAACCCCTATACTCCGAAATCCTTGAAAACGTTTGCGCTTGATCGCTGTCAGACCGGACAGGAGGTTGACGTGGGGACCTGGGGAGTCTATTCGGAGGTCGGTCGTTTACGGACCGTGATGGTGCATCAACCGGGGTGGGAACATCGGCGCATGCTGCCCTGGAACAAGGCCGCGATGCTGTTCGACGATATCCTCGATGTCGATTTCGCACGCCCGGAGCACAAGGAACTGGTACACAAGATGCAGAACCACGGCGTTCGTGTGCTCTACTTCGCCGACCTGCTGAAGGATGTTTGCGCACAACCGTCCCGGCATGAGGAGCTGGTGCGTGAAGTGGTACCGCCGGACCTGCTCGGCGAAACTGATCCCATGGCCATCCAGCCGACTCACCTGATCATGGGCTACCCCGAGGTGTATCGTCTGGATGAACCGATCATGCTGGAACCCCTGCCGAACCTCTACTTTCAACGTGACCCCGCATTCTTCATTGCCGACAAACTGATTGTTTCGTCTCCCCACTTTCGCATCCGGCGGCGCGAGGCCGCGCTTGCACGAGCGGTTTACAAACGCCACCCGATGTTCGAGGGCCTCGAGATCTACGACGGCATCTTCGAGACGGAGGGCGAGACCATCGAGGGCGGCGATGTACTGGTAGCCGATGAACACACGGTGCTGGTCGGCATCAGCGAGCGTACCAACGAAGCCGGCGTGGAGCACCTGGCACGCTACCTGTTTGCAAATACCGACATCGAAAAGGTCGGGAAGGTTTTCATCCCTCATCTCCATGAATTCATGCACCTGGATACGCTGCTGACCTTCGTGGACCGTCAGCAGATCATCACCCTGCCGATGTTCTGGGAGGAACCGGCCCTCTATGCGGAGGCGGCACGGCGGGTGAAAGCCCAGTGCGAACGCTTCGGCACAGAGTACCCCGGGCCCGATCCCGACCAGTTCACGCAGCGTTTGAAACTGGAAATGCTGGACCGTCACGGGGACCGTCGCAGCTACGACAACGTCCTCGAAGGTCTGGCGAACGAGGAGGTGATCGTCCCGGAGATCACAGTGACCGTGTCCGGCGACCGGCGCAACTTCACCTCCCCCGGCGAACACATCCTCGAAGCTTTGCGCGAACAGTGGAACGACGCCGCCAACACCTTCGCGCTGAAACCCGGCACGGTGCTGTCGTACAGCCGGAACGGTTCCACACGGCGGGCGCTGGAGGCGGCCATGGTTGAAGTGGTGCCGTTCCCGGGCGGTGAGCTGGTGCGTGGACGCGGCGGCCCGCGCTGCATGACCATGCCGGTCGAGCGTGACGGGGTAGGGTTTTAGCCCGAACATTTCACGAGTTCATACTGTTCAAATGTGAGGCGCGAAGGATGAAGCAGTATTGCTATACCGCGAATCCTTCGGAACAAAGCAGATGACACAGTTGATACCGCCCGAAGGAGGAATGAAAAATGAGTTTGGCCTGAACACAATCTATGCCGGTGAAAAACTGTATGTCGCAATATTATCTTATTGTTAATGTGGGCTTTAGAAAAGAATACTCTCTCCATTCATGAAATATTCGGGTTAGGGTTGGTTTCCGGGTCGTAGAGGAATCAATCCGCCGGGAGAACGGCGGTTAGTCCCCCCGGGGCGGGCAAGTACGCCACGAATGCGGGCGGACAAGCACGCCATTCCGGGTGTCGGGTCATACCCCCCCGACGCGGGCCGGGACACGACAACACGGTTTCTCAAGGTCACAGGCAAACCCGGCCCAGCGTCCTCCGTTACCGACGGGATATCGATCCTTTTCCCGTTGCGACGTGCAGGGGACACAGAACGTACGTACATTGCTGCCATGCGCCACAAAGTCCTGATCAACCCACGCGCGGCCGGGGGACGCCCCCTCGAGCTGCTGCCGAAGATGCGCGAGTGGACCGCCGACCACCCGCACACCTATGACTATGTCATCACCGAGTCGCGGAACCATCTGATCGAAGAGGCGAGTGCCGCGCGCAACGAGGCCTACGACAGCGTGCTGGCCATGGGCGGGGACGGCACCATGCACGACGTGGTCTCGACCGCACGCCTGGACGGCCCCCTCTACGGCATGCTGCCCTGCGGGCGCGGGAACGATTTTCCCCGCAACCTGGGCTTTCCCGGCTCCCTCCGACGTGCGGTGCAAGGCATGCGCAATCCCGGGATCGAAACCATCGACCTGCCCACCATCAACGGCAAACCCTTCCTCTCCATCGCCGGCGTCGGCTTCGACTCCCTGATCGCACGCAAGGTGCGGGATTCAAAATGCCGCTTCGGAGGCACCCTCTGCTACGTGATCGCCCTGTTCCAGGTGCTGACGACCTTCAAACCGGTGGAATTGACCTTCTTCATCGACGGCGACACGATGTTGAACGGACGTTACATGCTGGTGGTCGCGGCGAACGGCAAGGCCTACGGGGGCGGGATGACGATCGCTCCGCACGCGGACATCGGGGACGGTTACCT
>WJJA01000140.1 GCA_014729955.1 bacterium | reverse complement strand
GGTGTTGCTGGGTACTCAGATGGTTGCGAAGGGGCATGATTTCGAACATGTCACGCTGCTTGGAGTGGTCAACGCAGACCCGGTGATGATGATTCCGGACTTCCGGGCGGGTGAACGCGCGTTTCGATTGTTGGTGCAGGCTGCCGGACGAGCGGGACGGGGCAGGAAACCGGGCACTGTGCTCGTACAGACCCTGATGCCGCAACACCCGATCTTCCGTGCGTTGACGGCTCCCGGCGAACCCAATGTCGAGGGATACCTGCTGGAAGAGGCGCAAATGCGCCGCGAGTTGGAGTACCCGCCCTATTCTCGCATGGTTGTGATCACCTTCGCATCGGAAGACGGGGACCGTGCACAGGTAGCGGCGGAACGATTCCGTGAAGCGCTGAGTGGAATGGAAAAACATGTCCTGATCCTTGGCCCCGAGCCCGCCCTGGTGCCCCGAGTGAAGCGACGCTATCGCTGGAGGATGTCCCTGCGTATCTCCCGGAAAAAAGATCCTGACGGCAGGTGGATGCTGGATCAGCTGCGTGAGCGGTTGTTCAAATCTTCAGTGCCCGCCCATGTCCTGCGCATGGTGGATGTTGACCCGTTGGAGGTCGCATGACGGATCGTCGGGATAACAGGCCGTCGGGCGAAAAACGAAGTTCGTTCAGACAGCGCAGGCATAGACGGGACGGCGTCTTATCGGGGAACCGGAAGAGGTGCACATTGCGCGGGTACCTGTGGGGTTTGATTCTGCTCCTCTCTGTGTTGACGACAACCGCAGCTTTCGGGCAGGCCAAGCAGGATCTTCCTCCGGGCGATTGGGAACTGCTCAAGCAGGGATCGAACCATATCTATTATGAACCTCAGGATAAACCTGTTGCCGAAGAGATGGCTGCCTGGTTCGGTACGCATTTGCGGGATTTCGCAGACAAGCTCGGTCTGCGCATGCCGGAACGGGTGCGTATCTTCATCGCACCGAACGAAGGGCGTTTCAGGTATCTGACACGGGGATTGCCGGAATGGACAGGGGGCGTGGTCTACCCGCGCAGTCGTGTCATGGTACTGCAGTCACCGAGTATGACCGGATCGGCCGGACAGTTCAAAACAACCGCGCTGCATGAAGCTGTCCATCTCCTGACCGAACTCGATGGCGCTTCCCATTTGCCGAAATGGCTTTCCGAGGGGCTGGCAATGTACCTGAGTGGTGAAACGATGTTCAAAAACCGCAGAGCCCTGGGGAGAGCGGTTGTCGCCGGCAATACCTACACTCTGGATGAGATAGACGGCGTACTGCAACTCGGTCCTGAACAGGCGCGGGTTGCTTACCTGCAGTCGATTGATATGGTGGAGTATATCGTTGAGAACTGGGGATGGAACGCCGTGGCCCATCTCGTGCACGGATATCGTGAAGGCATGCCGCCTGACAGCATGTTTGTGAACATCACCGGTCGAGATATGTTTGACGTGGAGGCGAACTGGCATCAGCATTTGCGCAGCGAGTACAAGTGGTGGAATCTTTTCAAGCTGGTGAACCTGGACATGATCCTCTGGGGAGGCGCCTCACTGTTCGTGATGATCCTTGGCGCCTATACAATCATCCGCAGACGGATCGAACTCCACAGCGGGGGAGAAGAAGATGAAGCAGAAACCTTGGACCTGCACCTCTGGGACAACGAAGTCCCGGGTGATGAATGGTACGTGGAGGTGGACGATGACTGGAAGCCGTAAGGGTATTGCTGCAGCGGGGGCGGTGCTGCTGATGATAGTCGGCCTGTTTCCCATCGCTGTGAAAGCGGCAGGAACATATGATCTGCTGCGCATCGATGCTTCACCTCGAGGGGCGGCATTGGGATCGTTCCCTGTAAGCCTTTCCTACCATGACCTGAGCGCGGTCATGCACAATCCGGCAGGCCTGGTCCACCTGGAAGGAAAACAGGCGTCCGTGGTGTATAACGATTTGCCGCTCGATCCGGCTGGTGGGTTTCTCGCATACGGGCAACCCATGGCGCAGGGCTATGTCGGTGTGGGGGTTACCTACCTGGATTACGGTGAGTTCGACCGGATAGCAACTTTTGACGCTGGTACCGAAGGCAGTTTCGGAGCGTCCGAGTTTCTCGTGAGTGGTTCCTACGGTCGCGTGCTACCCTGGGCGGAGGGGCTTTCCGCCGGTGCGACGGTCAAGTTCATGTACGGATCGATTGAAGAGTATACCAGCTCGGCTGTCGGTCTCGATTTGGGTCTACTCTGGCGAACCGGCTACCATGACTGGGATGTGGCGGCTTCCGCTTCCAACCTGGGCACTCAACTGTCGAGCTATGACGGGTTTACGGAATCGTTACCGACGACGTTCCGTGTCGGGATCGCCAAGCAGCTCGAGCATTTGCCGCTGCAACTTACTGCGACGGGCCATTATGAGCTGGAAGAGGATATCTTCGCCACGTTTGCCGGCGAGTTCACCGTAGACCCGAAACTGCTCCTGCGTGTCGGGTATACAACCCTGGCGACGGATTTCAAGGTGGAGAGCGACCGTGACAGCATTGCCGGTTTCTCGGCCGGAATCGGCGTACGGCACAAGCAACTGCGATTGGACTATGCAGTCTATGCCATGGGCGCGCTTGGCGAAGTACATCGGATCGGCATCGGGGCAACGCTGTGAGTGAGAGTTGTCTGGTACGAATGGTTGAGACATCACCCGGAGAGAGACTCCGGG
>WJJA01000139.1 GCA_014729955.1 bacterium | reverse complement strand
GCGCTATATGGTTTTGCTTCGGCACAGAATGTTTTCAAGGCAAACTCATCTATTCATTCCCCCTTCGGGCGGTCCCAACTGCGTCATCTGCTTTGTTGCGAAGGATTCGCGGTATGGCAATACAGCTTCATTCTTCGTGCCTCACATCTGACGCAGTTTGAACTCGTGAAATATTCGGGCTAAATATTCATCCGAAGCGGACGCGCCACTGCCGTGAACAGCTGATTCTCTAAGAATGGACACTCACAGGGGAGCCTCATCAGGAATCGCTGCCTCTCGAGGAGCCGCATTTCTCTTGCTTTCGCGTTCGGAATCCCGTTTGTTTACGCACCGTTTCAAGACACCTACAACCGTTGCAGCAGCTTTGCTCCGAGCGGCGGAACGACGGGTTCCGGCGATGGGTTGACTCCATGCCTTGAACCCTATATCTTATGCCGTCTTGGAAGAAGCAGGGAAAAGAACGATGAAGCGTTTGTATAAGACCGCTCATCTCAATCGTGAGACCGTCGAGCGGAAGTGGTATGTTGTGGATGCGGAAGACCAGGTGCTGGGCCGCCTGTCGTCCCGCATTGCCTCGATTCTGCGTGGCAAGCACAAACCGACCTGGTCGCCCCATGTGGACGGCGGAGACTTTGTGATAGTGACCAACGCGGAAAAGGTTCGGCTGACCGGTCGCAAACCGGAGCAGAAGTATTACCTGCACCATACCGGGTATCCGGGCGGGATGCGGAAGACTCCGATCTCGCGTGTGCTGGAAAAGCAGCCGGAACGTGTCGTGCGCAAGGCGGTGTGGGGCATGCTGCCGAAGAACCGTCTCGGCCGTAAGATGATCAAGAAGCTGAAAGTCTACAGCGGGCCGGAGCACCCCCATAAGGCTCAGAAGCCCGAATCCCTGCCCCTGTGAGAGGTGTGAAGATGGCAAAGATTCCGATGAATTCCGTATACGCGACCGGTCGACGCAAGACTGCGATCGCCAAGGTGTGGCTGGCTCCCGGCAACGGCAAGGTAACCGTGAACGGCAAGCCGATGGCCGATCATTTCAAGCGCCCGATCCTCGAGCAGATCATCGAGCAGCCGCTGGAAGTGATCGAAGGCAAGGGCAAGTTTGACATCTACGCCACCTGCCGCGGCGGCGGGCTGTCCGGACAGGCCGGCGCGATGCGTCTCGGGATTGCCCGCGCGCTCGTCAAGCTGGACGACGCCGTCAAGGGTGAATTGCGCAAGCACGGCTTCCTGACACGTGACCCGCGCATGGTCGAACGCAAGAAGTACGGCCAGCCCGGCGCACGCAAGAAGTACCAGTTCTCGAAGCGTTAATCTGTGGAACATATCCGCCGCGCGGATGCACGGCATCAGCGTCCGCGGACACGGCAGCTTTTCAACGATCGGGAGCCATCCGCTCCCGATTGTTTTACATGGTGGCGAACCGGTTTGGATGCACCGTACTTTGCCGCCGACCCGGAGAAGTGGCAGCCCTGAACAGGCGGCGCGCGCTTGACCCGGGTTTCATGAAAAACGAGCCGTCTTCTGTTCCGGCAGGATCTCAGTCCTGACGAATGAAGGTGGCAGGTCACCATCCGCCTGTCGGCGAATCAAGACCTGACCCAACATGAAAGACACAACAGAAACATGTGTATACCGTCAGATCAGTGAATCCGACGGAGCTTCGAATACCAACAAAAACAGGGTTGCGCTCAACACAGATCAACCGCAACCCGCAACCGGCCCGAATTCGCCAAGGACCCCGCACAACCAAGGGGTGCTCGAGGGGGAGGGGCGTACGAAGGCGTTGATGCACGCGTCTTCCGCCATTTGCCCTGATGATCCCGGGAAAGTCGCCCGCGGTGCGGCCCTGACATCGTGCGAAGAACGGCCCAGGGAAAGGAAGCAGGTCCCATGAGTAACGTCACCGTCCAACAGCTGATCCTGGCCGGCAGTCATTTCGGCCACCTCACACGCCGTTGGAACCCGAAGATGAAGCCGTACATCTTCATGGAAAAAAACGGCATTTACATCATTGACCTCTACAAGACCAAGCAGCTGCTGGACAATGCCTGTGAGGCGGTCCGTCAGATCGTGGAACGCGGCGAGCTGGTCCTGTTTGTCGGCACCAAGAAACAGGCACGTGACATTGTGCAGGCCGAAGCAGCTCGTGCCGGGATGCCGTACGTCAACGAGCGCTGGCTCGGCGGTATGCTCACCAACTTCGTCACCATTCGCAAGTCGGTGAAGAAGCTGGAGAACCTGGAAAAGAAGCAGGTGGACGGTACCTACGACGTTATCTCCAAGAAAGAACGTCTTACCATCGATAAGCAGAAAGAGAAGCTTGAGATCGCGCTGACCGGTATTCGTACGATGAAGAAGCTGCCGGGCGCGGTGTTCGTGGTCGATACCCTGGAAGAGGACATTGCAGTCCGGGAAGCGAGGAAGCTGGGCATTCCGGTGTTCGCCCTGGTGGACACCAATGCCGATCCTGATCCGATCGACTATCCGATTCCGGCCAACGACGACGCCTACAAGTCCATCGGCCTGATTACCAAGACCTTCACGGATGCTGTGGTCGAAGGTCTGGCGAAGGCGGAAGCGGTGAAGCAGGATACCGAGGAACCGGCCGAAGAGAAGCCGAAGGACAAGAAGGGCGCCCGTCGCCCGGCGCGTCGCCGTCGTACCGGCGGAGGCGGAAAAGGCGGGGACAAGGGTGACGGCGGCGGCAAAGGCGGCGGCGCGTCACGCGGGAAAGGCGGCCCCCGTGGAGGCGGAAAAGGTGCCCCCCGCGGAGACAAGGGCGCGGCAAAGGCGTAAATCCAACGCCGCCTGAACCGTCAAAGGCGGGTGGGCGGCGTTTTTCTTTCCAGTGAGCATACAACGATTCGTTTGCGATAGTAAGGGGAACGATCATCATGGCGATTTCCGCAAAAGATGTAGCAGCCCTGCGTCAGAAGACCGGCGCGGGCATGATGGATTGCAAGAAGGCATTGACCGAATCCAACGGCGATTTCGATGCAGCCT
>WJJA01000018.1 GCA_014729955.1 bacterium | reverse complement strand
ATGAAAATACAAATTCTCGACCTGCAATGCATCTCCCATTCCGATGCGAAGTGATTCACATCTTCATGCGCCTTTGCCGGGTTTTCGACGTTTCTTGATCTACTGTTCCACCGCGTAATTATTGCACGATCAGGCAGGAAGAAGGAGGTGTAACACAGGGGTGAACAAACAAAACGGTCCCCACCCGTTCGGGGGACCGTTCGTGCGAAACGAAGCATCTCTCCGTGTTCGCGCTACCCGTTGTTCAACGCGGATTTACTCGGTATCGGCTGCCGCGGAGGCGCTCAGTTGCAGGGCTTCGCTGCTCAGCTCGACCGAATCCTGTACCGTCAGACCGGCTGCCGAGGCCTGCTGTCCCGCGATCTGCGCCGCGCCGCCGGCATGGGTCTGGCCGCGAAACGCTGCCGCGAGCATTTCCGATTTGGTCAGTTCACCGGTTCCGGCTGTCGCTCCGTCCATGATGGACCTCCTTTCGAGAGCTTGACTGCTTAGTGTTCTACCTTTCTCTTCGGCAGGTTCAAGTGGATCTTGAGTCTTGGAGAGCCGAATCGGCAAAAAGAGAGTCAAATCTCAGGAAATCAGCGCTTCTACTGGAAGCGCAATCCCAAAAAAGTGAAAGTGAGCGAATAAAAGTCTCTAACGCGGCACCATCAAAACGTTGTGTCGGGTCTTGGCCCGCAAAAGCGGGGTGTGACCCGACACTGAATTCAAAACCTTGCCTGCGCTGCCGGCACATTTCAGATGAATGGAGGGATGGATTCCGCCAGGTCACACTTGCCCGTGGCATGCAAGACCCGGCGGAACATTGATTTAGCGTTTCGCCAGCGGCACATCCCTGTACTCGATCGGGTATTCGTCCTTCGAGACCGAATCCCACACCATGTATTTGAACATCGGCAGGCGTGCGGCGGCAGGATTCACATTCTCGTAGACAATCGCTCCGCTTACCGGGATACCCTGAATCAAGTGAATCTCAAGGTTCCGCCAGTCGCGGTCAGTCTTTTTGTTGCCCAGCTTGCTGTAGGTGTGTGTGTACTCATTGCCGTTCTGATCGTAAATGACGGATTTGCCCTTCAGCTGGAGATCAAGGTCACGTTTTTCCGCCGTGACACGAAGAGAGCAGGTTACAGTCGAACGGTCAATACCCGCCCAATACAGCTCAAACTTGATACCGTGAGTGCGAACGACGCCCGGCTTGCGCTTGGGAGGTTTCTGCTGCTGCTTTTGCGGTGACGGCTGCTGCTGCATTTGCGGTTGCTGGGACTGCTTCTGCTGCTGCGGCACATAGACCGTGTCGGTTTTCATGATAACCTGCTTTTCCACCCTGTCGGGACGAGGGGGGCCGTCCACAAAAAAGCCCACTGACGCGACCTCATTACCCTTTTCCGAATTGTGCATGCGAAGGTCATAGTTGCCGCCGTACTTGGGGGCGGTGAAATAGAGCGTGCCGTTCGCTTGGCCGCTCAGGTACTGGTGTTCCAGGTCGTTCTTGTCATTGGTGAAGGCGCTGCCGTGCGGAACATCCGCCGGAACCAGTCCGATCCACCCTTTCATCGCGACGGAACCGGGTGCTGTAAAGCGAGCCATGATCTGCTCACCCGGCTTGAAGGTGGTCCGCTCCAGTGTGATCGAAGACGGCCCTTCGATCATCTGCACCTGGGCGTTTGCGAGGCCCGCGGCAAAAAGCACGGTAAGAATGGACAACAAGTAGATCGAGCGTCTCATGATCCTCTCCCGAAATGGTCCATGGACGTCCAGGAACGTCCCTGTGTTACGGTGTGTCTTTCCCCCTGACCTGCAAACGGTGTGACATCATTGATGACAAAGCTACAGTATCGAAAGGCGTTTTGCCAAACCGCAGCCCCTCGGGAGCCTGAAAACCTGCGGCTTCCTTTGCTTCAGCGCGATCTGATCAACACGACGACGGACCTCACTCGAAACATCGGAGCGTGTTGTACGTTTGAAGAGCGGGCAGCTGTCTTGTGGCGCAATCGCCACAGTGCAGGCGGACGCAACACGGCTTGTGCAGCCGGGTACTGTCGCCTCCCGCAAATCTTGCGCGTATCAGGCGGGTGCTGCTATATTGAACCTTGCCTTCGGGGTTGGGTGCAAGTCCCGACCGGCGGTGAAAGCCCGCGACTCCCGGGGGCAGATGCGAGGGAAGCAGCACTCGAAAGGGTGTCGTCTTCCGAGCCTTTCGACAGGCGGCCGAGGGAGAGCCGCCCGGGGAAGAAAGCTTCCGCATCCGCCCGGGACCGAACCGGTGTAACTCCGGTGCCGACGGTTAAAGTCCGGATGGGAGAAGGCGATGTTTGGGGGACGGGCTGTGAAAACCGCTCGTCATCGTGCACAACGATGCGCATCGTTCCCTTGGTGGGCGCGGCACGCCTGCCGATGGGACCGGCTTCCCCTGCCTGGATCCTCTGAACCCCGAAGCCTGAACACGGTTTCGGGGTCTTTTTTTGCCCCCCGGACGATGAGGATTGCATGACCGAAACAGAAACCCATATGCGGCGTGCGCTGACCCTGGCGAAACGAGGCCGCGCCTGGGTGGCGCCGAACCCGATGGTCGGCGCGGTCGTCGTGAAAAACGGCAAGATAGTGGCGGAAGGGTATCACCGTCGTTTCGGCGGACCGCATGCCGAGGTGGATGCGCTTGAAAGGGCGGGTGACGAGGCGCGAGGGGCCGACCTCTATGTCAACCTCGAGCCCTGCTGCCATTACGGCAAAACACCGCCCTGCGTCGATCGTATCATCAAGGCCGGTGTAAAGAAGGTTTATGCCGCAATGCGGGATCCCAACCCGAAGGTGAACGGACAGGGGTTCGAGATTCTGCGTAAAGCAGGCATCGAGGTAGAGGTCGGTGTGCTGGAAGAGGATGCGTGCGACCTGAACCTGCCCTATCTGAAAAAAGCGAGCACCGGCTGGACTTGGATAACCTTGAAGATCGCGCAGTCCATCGACGGCCGGATCGCGTCCGTAACGGGACACAGCCAATGGATCACAAGCAAGCCGGCACGACGCTATGCCCACATGATGCGCGCCTCCCACGACGGCTGCCTGGTGGGATCCGGCACCGTGATTGCAGACGATCCGCAACTGACGGTCCGTCATGTGCCCGGTCGTAACCCGGTCCGTATTATTCTCGACACGGAATTTCAAATCCCGGAGAGCGCGAAAGTTCTGAACAGCCCGAAAGACGCCCCGACCTGGGTCTTCGGAGCACCCGAAGACGGCAATCTGCCCTCCTGGGCCGGCAAAGAAAACGTGGATGTCACCATCTGCCCACGTGATGAAACCGGTCGTGTCAGCCTTCTGGAGGTGATGAAGCGTGTCTCCAGGCGAGGCGTCGGCTCCCTGATGGTGGAAGGCGGAAGCCGAGTCTGGACCGCGTTTCTGGATCGTCGCATGGTGGACAAGGTGGAAGTGATGATCGCACCGATGATCATCGGGCACGGCATCAACGCGATCCATGACCTGGGAGTGCAGACGGTGAACGAGTCGGTGATGCTGGACAAGATGCGCTGGCGGCGTGTCGGGCCGGATCTGCACGTTGCCGCTCGTGTGATCTACAAGGAGAACGGCGATGTTCACCGGCCTGATTGAGGAAGTTGGACGGTTACGGTCCGTACGTCCTCGCGGAGACGGTGCCACCCTGGTGGTCGAAGCCGAGCGAGTGCTCGAAGGTCTGGAGCTTGGCGACTCCATCGCGATCTCCGGCCCCTGCCAGACCGTGGTCGCATTCGACGGACAAACCTTTACCGTGGAAGCGATCAAAGAGACCATGGAGCGTACACGGTTCGGCTCGTTTCGTACCGGCACACGGGTGAACCTGGAACGTGCGCTCACGCCGCAGCAGCGCATGGGCGGACATTTTGTGCAGGGGCATGTGGACGGCCTCGCCGAGATCCTCGATATCCGCAAACTCGCCGGTTCGTGGCGTGTATCGATCAAGCTGCCGGAAGAAGGCAAGCCGTATGTGGTAGAGAAAGGCTCGGTCGCACTGGACGGTGTCAGCCTGACAGTCGCCGCGCGAAAACCGGACAGTTTCGATGTGGAAATCATCCCGCATACGTGGGAGGCGACGACGCTTCAGGATTGGAGCGTGGGCGGCAGGATCCACCTCGAATACGATATTCTCGCAAAGTACGTGAGCCATATGCTGGGGGCGTATGCGGGAGGCAGCGGCCTTTCGATGGAAAAGCTGATGCAATCGGGCTTCGGCGGTTTGTGACGACGGAAGAGGGATCGGCAGATCTCCAGTGTCGTTTATGCTCCATCTTGCGTGTCGGGTCACACCCCGCTTTCTCGGGCCAGGACCCGACGCAACAATGCGTCAGCGCGCCGGCAACGGTCTGTCCGGTCTTGCGCACGACAATGAGAGACTAGACCGAATATTTCACGAGTTCAAACTGTGTCAGATGTGAGGCTCGAAGGATGAAGCTGTATTGCAATACCGCGAATCCTTCGGAACAAGCAGATGACACAGTCGGGACCGCCCGAAGGGGGAATGGAAAAATGAGTTTGGCCTGGTCTCAATCTGTGCCGGAGAAAAACTGCATGTCGTGATATTATCTTATTGTTAATATGGTTTCTAGAAAAGAATGTTCTCTCCATTCATGAAATATTCGGGCTAGACAGCTGAAAAGCTGCACCGGGCTGGTTCACCGTTTGCAAGATAACGGTTTCACGCAAAAAAGCGTACCAGGGTTGAACAGCAACACTTTACCATACATGATTTCCCAGCCGCCGAGGCGGCATCCCCGTGGAGGGGATATAGACAGGAGGGTAGCACCTTGTTCCACCCGATTGAAGAAGCGATCGACGAGCTGAAGGCAGGGAAGATGATCATCCTGGTGGACGATGAAGACCGTGAAAACGAAGGCGACTTCGTAATGGCGGCCGAAATGGTCACACCGGACGCGGTGAATTTCATGGCCAAGCACGGTCGTGGCATGATCTGCCTGACCTTGACGGAGGAGCGTGCGCACGACCTTGAATTGCCGTTAATGGTGCAGGAGAACACGAACAGCGCCCTGCACGGCACCCGGTTTACCGTAACCATTGACGCTGTCGATAATACGTCGACCGGGATTTCCGCCGCGGACCGTGCCTACACGATGAAACATGCGACACGTGCAAACGCGAAACCGACGGATTTCGCACGGCCGGGCCATGTTCACCCTATCGTGGCAGTTGAGGGCGGTGTGCTGCGTCGCGCGGGCCACACCGAAGGGTCGACCGACCTCGCCCGTTTCGGCAAGATGGAGCCGATGGCCGTGATCTGCGAGATCATGAACGAAGACGGCACCATGGCGCGTGTGCCGGAGTTGACGGAAATCGCGGAAAAGTTCGGTTTGAAGATGTACACCATCGCCGACCTGATCGAGTACCGTCGCCGTCACGAGAAGCTGGTCGAGCGGACCGTGGATGTACCGCTGCCTTCCAAGTTCGGCAACTTCACGCTGGTACATTATTGTGAAACACCGGGCGAGAAAGAGCATGTGGCGACGGTGCGCGGGGAATGGGATGAAGATGAGCCGATTCTTGTACGTGTGCACAGCGAGTGCTTGACCGGCGATGTGCTGGGTTCCAAGCGGTGCGACTGTGGGGAACAGCGGGATGCGGCGTTGCGGATGATCGAAAAGGCCGGCAAGGGGGTGTTCCTCTACATGCGCCAGGAAGGTCGGGGCATCGGGCTGAAGGCGAAACTGCACGCTTACCGTTTGCAGGACCAGGGACATGACACCGTGGAAGCCAATATGCTGCTGGGGTACAAACCCGACCTGCGGGACTACGGCATCGGAGCCCAGATTCTGCACGACCTCGGGGTACGCAAGATTCGTCTGATTACGAATAACCCCAAGAAAATCGTCGGTTTGGAAGGGTACGGCATGGAGATCGTGGAGCGTGTGCCCATTGAAATCCCGCCGAACGACAAGAACGAGGAGTACCTCCGAACAAAGCGCGATAAAATGGGTCACATGTTTGGCGAGCACGTTCTCAGTGATTAAGTTAAAACATGAACCTTTGAGCGGTTGATCTTTTGTGGACCCGGCATGTCCCGTGTAGCGGGGTGTCTCGGGTCCACTCTGTTTGAGATCCGGTAGCGGGGAAAGAACCAAGGAGAGCTGCGCATGCCCAAGGAGATTGAGGGTCAACTGAACGCGGAAGGACTTCGTATCGGCCTGGTGGTCGGACGATTTAACCACTTCATCACCGACCAGCTGGTCGCCGGTGCAATCGACGGCCTGACACGTCACGGCGCAAAAGAAGACAATATTACGATCGTACGTGTACCGGGGTCGTTTGAATTGCCGGCGATGGCCAGGCGTCTGGCACGAAGCGGCAACGTGGACGCCGTGATCGGGATCAGCTCCCTGATTCGGGGTGCGACCACCCATTACGACCACATTGCCGCGGAGGTCACAAAGGGTCTGGCAACGCTGGCGATGGAAGGCGACGTGCCGGTGATTTACGGAGTCGTGACCGCGGAAACCATCGAACAGGCAGTGGAACGTGCAGGAACCAAAGCCGGTAACCGAGGGTTCCAGGCGGCGATGGCGGCAATCGAAATGGTCAGTCTCTACCGCCAGATTTGATTGCGGTCGTACGCCGATAATCCGACCGGCACTACCTGCAAATCCTGGAGAAAACGTATGCGCGGTCGAATCTCAAACAGGGCGGGGTTGATACTGCTGGGCGTGGCCGCAGCGGTGACACTCCATGCGGAAACATGGACCACCATCACGACCGGCTGGCGTCCCAATCGTATCACGGTAGCCGGCGACCTGATCTGGGCCTCTTCCACCGGGGGCTTGTACCGGATCGATCCGGTCGCTGAAGAAGTCGACTTCTGGAACAAGGACCAGAGTCTGTTTTCCAACGTGCTGAATGTCGTTGAGGCAAACCCGGTCGGCGGTGAGCTCTGGGTCGGGTATGCCGATGCCGCAGTGGATCGGATCGATCCCGCCACCGGTGAAGTGATCCAGCGCATCCTCGACTTCAACCAGGCGACCGAGATCTTCGAGGTCTACGATATCACCTTCGACGGCGAGGAGGCCTATGTGGCCACCGATATCGGTGTCAGTCGAATGGTGCCGCTCGAAGACGAGGATCTGTACGTCGTGCAGGAAACCTACCGTCGATTCGGCGGGTGGGAACAACCGATCAAGATCCTCAATGTCGCCATGTACAGGGATACGCTCTATGCGGGCGGTGAACTGGGTCTCGCCTTCGCCGGCAAAGAAGAAAACCTCTTCGAAGCAAACAGCTGGAACACTCTCGCAATCGAGGACCACTTTTTCGACGGTGAGGATCCCGATCTACCCTACATCAACGAGATCCTGCCGGTCGGAGACGACCTCTACATCTGCAGCTACGAGGTCGGTGCCTTTGTGAAAGAGGGATCCACCTACGAGCCGCTCGATACACGCCGCCGAACCGTCTACACGGTCGTCAGCGGCCCGAACGGCACCCTTTACGGCGGTCTGTTCGCCGGCTTGTTCACCTACAGTCCCGATGACAATCAATGGCAGGAGGTCAGCGAATTCGACCAGAAGGTGTTCGACCTTGTGCTGTCGGAATCGACCGGCAACCTCTGGGCCGCGCTGGACACGGACATCAAGTACAGCGGGCGGATCGGGCGATACAACGAATCCGACGGCTGGCTGATCTATCCGTCGAACACGCCCGGCGGCAATGAAGTATCTGCACTGAACTGTTCTCCGGACGGCAGCATCTGGGCTTCGGCGCTGGGGGTTGCCGGCAGGACGGTTAATCGCTACAAGGACGGGATGTGGACTGTGTGGTCCAAACTGAATGTCGATGCACCTTTCTTCGGCTACACCCACATATCGATCGAGTTTGACGGTTGGGGCGGTACCTGGATCGCGAGCCGCGGGAACGGCCTGCTCTACATCGAAGGCGATTCCACCTGGACCTATCTCAACGCCGATTCCAGCGAGTACATCTCACGCCTGGAGGAAGACAATCCCTTTACGTTGATCGCCGATTTCGCCCGTGATCCGGGCGGCGGCTTCTGGATCACCAATCCCGGCGGACTGGATGAGCTTCCCCTGCTGTACCTGCCGCCGGCATGGTTCCAGGGCATCGAGGCGCCCTGGCTGCGGTTCGGCAATTTCGGCGGGATCCTGCAGAATGACGTCGCCGAAATCGAAGTGGATTCCCTCGGCCGCATCTGGCTTGCGGCGACGCAGGTACGGGAAGATATCGCCCTTCTGCGCATGGACCCGGGCGAGTCCATCGAAGATCGCAGTGACGACACATACCTGCATTATATCCCCAGTGAAATCGGTCTCGCCGCAGACGGTCTGATCCGTTCGCTCCTGCTGGCGAGCGACGGTGTTCTCTGGATCGGAACATCGGAGGGTCTCTACTATCT
>WJJA01000138.1 GCA_014729955.1 bacterium | reverse complement strand
GGACTGGTCGGTGCTGAAATGCTTCCCGATCTCGATCGCCTCGTTGATGGTAACCTTGGGAGGAACATCCTTGACGTAGAGCAGCTCTGACATTGCCATGCGCAGGATTAAGCGGTCGAGCACGGCGATGCGGTTGAGCTTCCAGTGACGAGCTTTTTCTTCAATCGTACGGTCGAGTTCATCACGCCGACTGTGCGCCAGTTGCACAAGTTTTCGTGCGAATTCGATATATTTTTGCTCCCCGCCGCGCACCAGGTCGTCCAGGGCTTCGCCCAACCCCTGCTCGCCGATTTCTATCGCGTACAGCACCTGCACGGCACGCGCGCGCGCATCATGGCGGCTGCGGAGGATGTCGAGATCCCAGACCTCGTTTTCATCTTCCTGGTGCAGGGGATCCTCACCCCCCTCATCCGGGGGGAGAGAATTCCCTTCGTAATCGCTAGGCAATGTCGACAAAGGTCAACCAGTTGTAAGGATCATCACTGCGTCCATCGATCACATCGAAGAACGCTTTCTGCAGTTTGGCGGCAACCGGGCCGCGTTTGCCTTCGCCGATGCGCTTCTGGTCAACCGAACGGATCGGTGTCACCTCAGAAGCGGTGCCGGTGAAGAACACCTCGTCGGCAAAGTAGAGCATTTCTCGCGGGATGATATGCTCTTCGACCTGGCAATTCAGTTGTTTTTCAGCCAGAGTGAGGATCGATTCGCGCGTGATACCCGGCAGTACGCTTGCGCCGAGGGGCGGTGTATAGATCAGGTCGCGTCCGTCTTCGCCCTGTCCATGGAACACGATGAAAAGGTTCTCGCCCGAACCTTCCGAAACATAACCGCTCGCGTCCAGCGCAATCCCTTCGGTGTAGCCGTTCTTGATCGCTTCCATCTTGATCAGCTGGCTGTTCATGTAGTTCGCGCCGCATTTCGCCAGCGCGGGGAAGGTGTTCGGCGCCATTCGTGTCCAGCTCGAGGTGCAGACGTCGACACCCTTTTCCAGCGCTTCCGGACCGAGGTACTTGCCCCAGCGCCAGGTCATCACAAACAGGTCCACCGGGCAGGGACGGGGATCGACACCAAGACTGTGGTATCCGCGATAGATCACCGGACGGATGTACGCATCCTTGTCCCCGTTTTTCTGAAGCGTCTCAATGCAGGCGTTCATCATCTCTTCGACAGAAAATTTCAGACGATGGTCCACTTCCGCGTTGTCCTGCTGATCGGCGAAGAATTGCTGCCGTTCGTTCTTCATCTCATCCGGAGTCATGTTGTAGATTTTCGCGGAGCGATAGAGACGCAGGATGTGTTCGTATAAACGGAAGATGACGCTTTTGCCGTCAGTCGATTCGCGATGGTACATCCGGATACCTTCGAACACCGAGGTGCCGTAGTGAATCACGTGCGCGCCGACATGGATCTTTGCGTCGTTCCAGGGCACCAGCTCACCATTCATCCAGATATAGCCTGAGCCGTCAAATCCCATCGTTCCTCCCTGTGTATGGTTGTGAACATGTTCGCTGTTCCATCATACCTTCACTTTATCTCGAAAACTCCTCATTGAGATCCATGTGACGAGGCCGGCTGTTTCAGATCCCCCATCAACTCGATGAATTCCGGCGGGCTTTTAGGCCGCAGGGATTCCTCGCCGGAACTGTTCCGTAACTCCTGCAGCAGGCACCACACTGTACCCCAGTGCGATACGACGATCAACCCGGCCGGGTGCCTTGCGAGATGGTCGCGCACCGCCTCGACTACTCGCATTCGATGCTGCAGCAGCGATTCGCCGCCGGGCGGCGCGAAGTCCGGGTCGCTGTGGCGATAGTTCCATTCTCTCGGATGCCGCGCCTGCAGGATTTCGCGGTCCATCCCGGTCCACTCACCGTAGTCGCGCTCCCGCAACCGTTTATCTTCAAACAGCGGGAGACCCAGTCGCTGCGCAACCGGATTTGCCGTGCAAACAGCCCTCGCAAGATCGCTGCAAAGTACCGCGTTCAGTCGGTTCGCGCCTGCCGCAGCCAGTGCCTCCGCCAGCAGGTGAACACGGGCAAGCCCGGTGTCGGTCAGGGGCACATTCCACTGACCGGCGAGCCAGCCGTCACGGTTGGATATGGTTTCCGCGTGACGACACAGGATCAAACGGGGCATCGGCATCGGCCCACTCTTCCAGTTGCTGTCATCTGCCCCTGAACCCGGCTCCCCCTGCATGCTCCTTTGAACCGAGCACGTGATTCAGTCACGCGCTTGACCTGAAGACTGAAGTGGCATTTCAACGTTCCGTCCGGTCTTGCGCGCTTTTTGCGCGTGTGACCTGACGGATCAGAAGCCTCTGCTGCTTACTTCTTTCCGTACAGCATGCGTCCGATCACAATGCGTTGTACTTCGTTCGTGCCTTCGTAGATCTCGGTGATCTTGGCGTCGCGTAACATCCGCTCCACGGGATAGTCCATGGTGTAGCCGTACCCGCCGTGAATCTGCACTGCTTCGAGTGCATTCTCCGTGGCGGCTTCCGAGCAGTACACCTTTGCCATCGAGGCTTCCATGGTGAAACGCTCGCCCTGGTCTTTCTTCCAGGCGGCGTGGTACAGCAGCATTCGTGCTGCCTGGGCACGCATCTGCATGTCGGCGACCTTGTTACGGATTGCCTGGAACGCCGAAATCGGCTTGCCGAACTGGTAGCGTTCTTCGCTGTATTTCAGGGATGCGTCCAGCGCCGCCTGGGCGATACCGAGTCCCTGCGCCGCCACTCCGAGACGGCCGGAATCCAGCGCCGACAACATGATCTTGAACCCGTCGCCGTGGTTGCCCACCAGGTAAGAGTCCGGCACACGGCAGTCTGTGAGCGTCAACGCGGTCGTGTCCGTTGCGCGAATGCCCATTTTCGGTTCCGGCTTGCCCGGTTCAATGCCCGGAGTGTCCTGTGGAATGACAAAGGTGGATGTACCCTTGCTGCCGGCGTCCGGATCCGTCACGCAGACGAGCACATAGGCATCGCAGCTTTGGCCGTTGGTAATAAAGTTCTTCGATCCGTTGATCACCCATTCATCGCCGTCTTTGACCGCACGTGTTTTCATCGAACCCGCATC
>WJJA01000137.1 GCA_014729955.1 bacterium | reverse complement strand
TATTTCACGAGTTCAAACTGCGTCAGATGTGAGGCGCGAAGAATGAAGCTGTATTGCCATACCGCGAATCCTTCGCAACAAAGCAGATGACGCAGTTGGGACCGCCCGAAGGGGGAATGAATAGATGAATTCGCCTTGAAATCATTCTGTGCCGAAGCAAAACTATATAGCGCGACACTATCTTTTTGTTAATATAGTGCTTAGAAAAGAGTATTTTCTTCATTCATGAAATATTCGGACTAATGCTGTCAGCCGAGCTTCTTCAGGCGAGATCGTAATGCGCTGAGGCTGAGACCGAGGTAGCGCGCGGTTTGGGATTTGTTGCCGCCGAAATGGTCGAGCACACGTCGGACAATCGCAAGATTCAGTTCTTCCAGATCGACACCGTCTTCCGGAAGATCCATCTCAACGGGTTTGCGGAGGGTGATGGTGTTCTCAGTCTGGTCGGGTCCGTGCGGCAGAATGGTCACATAATCGGGACGCAGCACGGTATCGTCGTACAAGAGCACGGCATATTCGATCACATTGCGCAGTTCACGAATGTTTCCGGGCCAGTCATACCCCTGCAATACTTCAACCGTATCTTTGTGCAGGGTTCGAAAATGGCGGTTCTTCTGCTGAGAGAATTGCTGCAGGAACATCTGCGCCAGGGAGGCGATGCTCCGGGTTTGCTTCCGAAGCGGAGTGATACTGAGCCGCCCTACGTTCAGGCGATAGTAAAGATCCTGCCGAAATCCCCCGCCCTGGATCATGGCACTGAGGTCACGATTGGTGGCGGCGATCACCCTGACATCGAGCGGTATGGTTTTCGCCGATCCCACGCGATAGATTGCGTTTTCCTGCAGCGCACGCAGGAGTTTGGCCTGCAGCGCGGTCGGGATTTCAGAGATTTCGTCGAAGAAAATCGTGCCCCCGCGAGCGGCTTCAAGTTTGCCGGGAGCTCCATCCGGACGTGCGCCCGTGAACGCTCCGCCGACATATCCAAACAGCTCCGATTCAAACAGGGTAGGGCTGATGGCGGCGCAGTTTACGGTAATGAAAGGTCGCTTCTCTTCCGCCGTCCCATAATGCACGATACGCGCGAACATCTCCTTGCCCGTACCGGTTTCACCATCGATCAACACCGGCACGTCACGGTCTTCGAAAAAGCGTAACGCCATTTCCGCGAGGGTGCGCAACGAACGAGAGAACAGCCCGATCCGGGTCCCATCCGTCAGCTCCAGCACGGACGGCAGTGACGACGGTGAAACGGGATCGATACTCGCTTGCGGTTCGGTATTGTTACGGTCGATCTGTTTCTGCGGTGCGGCGGAACGATGCATGGAGTGCTGCGTAACCAGCCGGCGCATTACTTCCACCAGCTCGCTCGCGCGAATCGGTTTGCGCAGGTACTCCGACGCTCCGGCACGCAGCGCTGTGAGGGCGGTGTCGAGATCCGCGAAACCTGTAATCAGGACGACTTCGGTGTGCTTTCCTTCGGGATCCTGTTTGATCGCACGCAGCAGCTCGATCCCGTCCATGCCCGGCATGCGGATATCGGTTACGACAATGGGAAAGGGATCGGCGCGCCACATCTCCAGCGCCTCTACCGCACCTGAACAGGTTACAACCTGGTGCCCCATCAGGTTCGATACGATTTCACGCATCACCTTCAAGCTGATTGCATCGTCATCAACGATCAGTATTCGCATGCTGCCGGTGCTCCGAGCATCATTCCTCGAGTTTAAGATGAACAAGGTATTCGGTTCTGCCCTCTACGGACAAATCCACTTCCAGGACTCCTCCCCCGGCATCAACCAGGGATCGGGCTATCGGCAGAGTCAGCCCCCTTCCGTGTGAGGCGGCGAGAAACGGATCGAACAGGTCGGCCGGCTGCCGGACCGTCGGTTTGCTTCCGTTGTGACGGATCGCAAGACGGACGCCGTCCTGCCGATGAATCAGTTCCATGTGTATACGTTTGTCGGTTTCCGTCGTATCATCGAGTGCATGAATCGAATGTGTCAGGAGGTTGTTCACAGCCTGTTCCAGGGAGAGCGCAATGCCGGTGGCCATGACCGGAGCATCGTGGGGGGTGTAGTCGAGCGTAATCTGGTGGTTGGAGATACGACGTTCGAGCATACTGAGGGACGAAGAAACAACCGTTCTCATATCGAAGCTTTCGCGGTCGTCCGGACCGGTTTTCGCCCAGTAGGATCGCAGATGCTCAACAATCACGCCAATCCGGTCCACTGCCTCCGAAATGCGCTCTGCCATATCCACAATAAACACCGGCAACTTGCCGGGATGTTGCCGTTCCCACAGAAGCATCCCCTCCGAACTGAGACTGATGGCATTCAACGGCTGGTTAATTTCGTGGGTGATCCCTGAGGCGATGACGCCGACGGATGCGTATCGGGTGGACTCTTCCGCCAGTCGTACGGCTTCCTGCTGCCTTCGCTCGGCAGCCAGTCGCAATGAGATATCCCGTTCGATGCTGGAGGCGCCGCGCCGGTTCTTGCCTCCGGGTACCGGCGAGAGTGTGATCGACACCGGAAGGGAATCGCCGCAGGACGTCAATCGCTTTGTTTCCCAGGCTTTCAGCGGACGTCCCTGCAGGCAGGCTTGCAGGTGAACCCGAGCGCGGTCATATTCCACTTCAGGGAACAGGTCCTGCCAACGTTTGCCCAGCAAGTCTTCCCTGGTGTAGCCGTACAGGTCCAGTGCGGCATGGTTGCAGGACTCCACGATACCCTCCTCACTCAATCCCAGCACAGCATCGGAGGCATATTCCACCAGCGTGCCGAGGCGCCGTGTTTCCATGGCAGTTTGCGCATGGTCCTGCAGCTCGGCACGGAGGGTTTCGGTTAAAGCCCGGAGTCGTCGATTCAGCCGCAACACATACAGAACCGCTGCCAAAGCGGTCGTAAAAAGCACACAGAACACGAGCAACCAGGCCCATTGACGACGCATCAACTCCAAGATCGACAAACCCGACCGCTCACCTTCAGCGGCCGTGGTGTCTGCCTGCATGCTTATCACAGGGAGCAAGCTAAGGACAGCAATCGCAGGATGCACCAAGGCGACAGCATCATCGGTCCGTCCGACGCTGGTCTCACCCAAGCCTTCGTTGATCGGGCTGATGCACAGCAACAGCCACAGATACGTAATGTGAACGCGAATCCTCGACATGCCGCACACGCCCCTGGTTCTCACCGTGACAACATAGGTGAAGGTATAACCGCAACCGGACGGTCTCCAAGAGCATATAGTGCATTTACTATTTTTGTGATTTATGAAATATAAGAATGGAAAACGATGGGCAACACACAGAGGAGAGAGCGGCTCTCATCACCGAAATGGGTGCAGGATACGTTGTTTCCACGGGGCCGGTTGTCGCACAGGCCGCCTGCGTCCCCCTCCCGCCGTCGCTCCGGTCTCATGCGGCCCTTGCCCTGCCCCTGTTCCCGGCCTAATTTTGCCTGACTTGCAGGCTCGCATGCTTTGAGCGCAAAACGGGTGGAAACGCGTGTATTGCTGCTTTCCCAACGAGTATTCGCGGCATACGAGTTTCAAACGAACGAGACCATACCCAACCTTTCTTCGGGCGGTGCAAAGCCATGAGCAGTGACAGGTATCCTTTCAGGGAAACGGAAGAGAAGTGGCGCGAATGGTGGAAAGCGCAGGGCGTACACGAGGTGGATCTCGACACCCCTTCGGATCGAAAGAAGTACATTCTCGTGATGTTTTCGTATCCTTCCGCCAGCAAACTGCACATTGGTCACTGGTGGAATTACGGTCCGACCGACACATACGCCCGCTTTCTGCGGATGAACGGGTTCCACGTCTTCGAACCGATGGGTTTCGATTCTTTCGGTTTGCCGGCGGAGGCCTACGCGATCAAGGTCGGTTCCCATCCGAAGGAGGTCACGGAAACTTCGATCGCCTACATTCAGGAGCAACTCGAAGCGATCGGCGCGATGTATGACTGGCGATTTCGTGTAATCACCTCCCGCCCGGAATACTACAAGTGGACGCAGTGGCTCTTCCTGCAGCTTTACAAAAATGGCCTGGCGGTGCAAAAGGACGGATATGTCAACTGGGATCCGATCGCTCAGACCGTGCTCGCCAACGAGCAGGTGGTCAACGGCATCAGCGAGCGGTCCGGCGCCGCGGTGGTGCAACGCAAGATGAAGCAGTGGTATTTCCGCATTACCGAATATGCCGACAAGCTGCTCGAAGGCCTGCAGGACCTCGACTGGCCGGAATCGACGATCAAGCGCCAGCAGAACTGGATCGGCCGCAGTGTCGGGGCAAACATTCGCTTTCCGGTTACCGGTCAGGAAGAACAAAGCATCGATGTGTTCACCACGCGTCCCGACACCATCTACGGAGTGACCTACGTTGTCCTCGCACCTGAACACGACCTCGTCAACGAATTGACCACGGACGAGAATCGCGAGGAAGTACAGGCCTATGTTACACAGGCCGGCCGCGCCACCGAAGTGGAACGTACTTCGACCACACGTGAGAAAACCGGCGTGTTTACCGGAGCCTATGTAACCCATCCCCTGTCAGGCGAAAAACTGCCGGTCTGGGTGGCGGATTACGTGCTGGCAACCTACGGTACCGGCGCGGTGATGGCGGTACCGGCGCACGATCAGCGCGACTTCGAGTTCGCGATCGCCCAGGGATTGCCGATGAAGGTGGTGATACGGCCGCGCAACAGCTCGCTGGATGTGGAAGAGATGCGGGAAGCCTTTGAGGAACCCGGCATCATGATGGATTCGGAGACCTTTTCCGGACTTCGCAGCGAGGACGGAAAGAAGGTCGTTGCAGAGAAGTTGGAGGAACGCGGACTCGGCGGACCGCGTGTGACCTACCGTCTGCGTGACTGGTCGATCAGTCGCCAGCGCTACTGGGGCTGTCCGATCCCGGTGGTGCATTGCGAACAGTGCGGCGTGGTGCCGGTCCCGGAAGATCAGTTGCCTGTGGAGTTGCCGGAAGAAATTGAGGAGTATCGCCCGAAGGGTACCAGCCCCCTCGGCGCTCTTGACGAATGGATGAACACTTCCTGTCCCGACTGCGGGGGGCCGGCAAGACGCGACCCGGACACGATGGACACCTTTGTCGATTCTTCCTACTACCACCTCCGGTACCTGGCGGCGAACGACGATACTCAACCCTTCAACAGGGAGCGCATGGAGCAGTGGCTGCCGATCGACGTCTATGTCGGCGGTCCGGAGCACGGCACCGGCCACCTGATCTATTTCCGTTTCATCACGCGTTTTCTTCACGAATTGGGTTGGGTCCCGGAACCGGAACCCGCGAAAAAACTGATTCACCAGGGCATCATCACCCATGCGGGGCAGCGCATGTCGAAGTCCAAGGGTAATGTGGTGAACCCGGATGTGTTCGTAGACGAGTATGGTTCCGATGTGTTTCGCATGTACCTCATGTTCATGGGGGACTATCGAGAAGGCGGCGACTGGTCGGATGAAGGAATCACCGGGATAGACCGTTTTATCAATCGCATCTGGCGGCTGGTTGAGCAGGCCGGTGAGGGATCGATGCCTGACGGTGATCCGCGAAAAGAGGATTACAGCGACGCGTTGTATCGCACGCTTCACCAGGCGATCGCGTCCGTCAGCGAAGACCTGCACCATTTCGGATTCAACACCGCCATCAGTCGCATGATGGAGCTGGTCAACGAAACCTACCGCTGGGCCGGCGACGACCAGGCGTTGCATCGTTCCGATGCGATGAAACGTCTCTTGAGAATCCTCGCACTGCTTGTCGCACCCTTCGCACCACATTTCGGCGAGGAGATCTGGCATCGTCTCGGCGGGACCGGAACGGTGTTCGACCAGATCTGGCCTGTACACGACCCGGATGCTCTGGTCACGAAAACGATCACGTTGGTGGTGCAGGTAAACGGCAAGGTGCGCGACAAGTTGGAAGCGCCCGTGGACGCCGATGAAGAGGCTTTGAAAGAACTGGCAATCTCGTCGGAGAAAGTCCAGGTCGCCATGCGGGGGAAAACTCTTCGAAAAGCCGTCGTCGTGCCGGGAAAACTGGTAAACCTCGTGGTGGCCTGAATGCCGAACCCGAAACGGCGCCGGTACACGCGATTGATCCTGCGGCCTTTACCGCTGTGGCCGTACGTGCTGGTTCTATTCCTGCTCATGGTTCGCTATCTGCCGCCGCCGTTCCTGGTCGAATCGGATTTCCTGCTCACCAACCAGATCCTGCGGTGGGTTCTTGCTTTCCCGATCCTGTTTCTTGCCGTCCTCAGGCTGATGCGCGGGTATCGTATCCATGCGGTCACGGCAGGAATCGCAGCGATTGTCCTTTTTGCCGAAATGGTCTACTACCTGCCTTCAAACCAGGACAAAGATTTGCAAGCAGCCGACACATCGGCCATCACCTGCATGACATACAATGTGCAGGGGAACTGGAAAAAGGCATTCGCCTATCTCCAGAATCACAAACCGGATATTGTTGCCCTGCAGGAGGTGCACTACCCCCACTTCGTTCTGGATTCGGCGGACTTGAAGACTCTCGGGTATCAGTATCACACAGGTGAATTGATACGAGGCAGGGGGGGCTCGATTTGTCTGCTGATCCAGGGCCGGATCCTGCGGACGGGCACCATCACCTTTTCAAAGCCCCACTACAGGCAACGGCAGGCCCCGTACGTCGACGCTGTGGTCAATGGGTACAGCATCCGCATTGCGACCATGCATTTAGCATCCGTCCTGAACCTGGCAGACCCGGGCGGGCTTTTCAGCTTGCTGCCGTATCGGTATTTCCAGGCGGAAGAACTGGCCGATTCTATCGAAACATGGAACCAACGCAGAGTGATTCTGCTTGGCGACATGAATTCCGTGCCGACAGATCGAGCAGCGCTTCCGATACGTCACCTCTTGACGGACACATGGATGCAGGCAGGCTACGGCCTGGGCGCAACCTGGCACAGCTCGCAGCCGCTGCACAGGATCGACTATGTTTTCCAGCGCGGGTTTTCAGGTGCTGCCGATCCTGTGATCATGAACGAAATTGACAGCGATCACCTGGGGTACAAAGTTACGCTTGTACCCTGACTGCGGTGCAGGAGAGGAGGAAAAGCGGCAGCCCGGAAAACCCCTTTTGCGTTCAACACGCACATTTGTATTCTTGTTAACTACGAGCGATGTCAATGAAATCGAGCGATGAATTTCGAAAGCAGTATATGACGCAAGCCTCACCCCTGACAGGACTCGTCCTGGTCATCATCCTGCTCACACCATATCTTCCCGGCGATCTGTTGCTGGAAGCAGACTTCCTCCTCGCCAACCCGTTCTTTCGCCTCATCATACAAGTAGCGGCGCTCGGCCTGTTTTTGCTCTACACGCAGCGAAGTAACAGATTCTACCCCGTCTTGAGCATGATCATGGTCGCCTGGATCGCTATAGAACTGCTCACCGTCATGCCGGTGCCTTTTTTTCGGTCAAAGCCTGATCGCTCAAGTTATTCGCAACCGATCCACGCGTTGACCTATAACATACAGGGCGGTCGTACGGATCGGTTGCTGGAGTGGATTGAATCACAAAAGCCCGACATCGTCGGATTGCAGGAATATTATCCCTTCGGGGACGGCCCGCAGCTCAAGGTACTTGAAGACAGAGGATACCAGACTCGGTGCGCACGTCTGTACCGCAGGCCGGTGAGCTTTCTCGGTCTGGCCGTGCGGGGGGAAATCGTGCACACGGATTCCTTTCGTCTTGCCGTTCCCGGGAATGATCCCCGGCAGGTTCTGACGGCAGACGCTGTGTTCAACAGCGACACACTTCGTATCGTCGTCGCGCACATGGAACCGCCGCTGAAGCAGTCGAGATTCTTCGGGATTTTTCAACGCATGCGGTATCGATACCTGCAGTCTCGTGAACTGGCAGACAGCTTGAACGCCTGGTCGGATCGCCGACTGTTGCTGCTGATGGATGGAAACGCTGCTCCGCGGGATCGCTCGCTGTCCCCACTTCAGGCCGCGATGAATGATACCTGGATGGAGGCGGGAAGCGGCTGGGGCGGTACATGGGACAGCACTCTGCCCGTGCACAGGATCGACTACATCCTGCAGCGCGGTTTCACAGCCGTCCTCAAGGCAGAACGGCACAATATCATCAACAGCGACCACCTCGCCTACATGGTCGCATTGATGCCATGAAGCCTGTACCGCATCCAGTCCGGGTGTCGAGTCGCAACTCGCCGGCGCCGGTCAAAGCCCGACACAACATAGCGTACAACAATGTCACACGGATACCGCAGGATACAAGACCCTATTTCAGCAGCACACCCTTTCGCACCACCTGCTCACGTCCGGCGTTCACGACAAACCAGTAGACGCCCGACGCATGCCCGGTGCCGTCCCAACGAAGAGCATGATGCCCCGCAGCGAGGGAACGCACTGTGCGGCGCAACACTTTACGCCCGAGCACATCGTACACGGTCAGCACAACGTCCGCCTGCACAGGAAGTGCGACTTGAAGAGTCACGACCGGATTGAACGGATTCGGATGCGCAGCCGATACGGCAAACTCCCTCGGCAACCCGGTTTGTGTGCCGTCGTCTTCCACGGCCAGGCCGTTCAGGTAGAGCTGGAAGGTTTCATTGGACGTGCGCGTCAACCCGCCGGTGTCCGACGCCGTCACCCACCAGCGTACCGGTTCGTTCACACTGAGCGGCAGGCCGGTCGTATCCAGCGCCAGCTCAAAGCCGCTATCCGCCAGTTCCGGCAGGACGAGAGTGTCGCCCCCGGTGGAAGCATGGAAGGTATAGAGGACGGGAGCGGTTTCGGGGTCCGTAGCCGGCTGCCAGGCAAACCACGCCTGCGGCCAGCCGAGGGTGTCGCCGTCGGACGGATTTCGCAGGGAGAACGGGCCCGGTGGCAAATCACGGGTGGTGAAGACTACATCCACAGCATCCTCATAGCCCTCCGGGTTGCGAACAGCAAACTCGACCGTATCGCTCCCGACCCAGAGGGAGTCGGGCGGGCGGACATGGGCATGACGGTCCCGTATCGAGATGCGGTAAACACTTTCCCCGGCATCCCACTCCAGGAACTCGTCGGGATAGTACGGATCCACCGCAAATGAATCCAGCGGCAGGGGTTCAAACGGTTGCCCCACTCCGGCGAGCTGATCCGGTACAGGTTGCGTTTCCGGCGGTGTGTTCGACGGACTCACGGTAAGCTGAATCGGAATATCGATGGTCGTGTTGTCCGGATCGCTGGTCAAAACCTGCAAGGTAGCCTCATGTTCGCCGATACCGGCATGACCGCCGGATACGCTCACCGGCCCGGACGAGCTTTCCCCGGCCTGTGTGATTCCGAAGGGAACCGGCAGGTGCGCCCAGTTGCGTTCACGTCGGATACGCACCGCCAGGTCGTCACGCAGGTAGTTCGACGGACCGCTGTAGTAGACCGTCATGCCGACCTCGCCGGTATGATCCTGCAGACCGACCACAGCATAAGGCAGCATGGGATCGTCCCCGGGAACGTCATCGTATTGGAAATAGATCGAGCCGTTGCGTTCCAGGATCAACTGGAACCTGTACGGCCCGCCCCAACCGTGCGCACCCTGGATGTTCAACCAGGTTACGACCACCTTGTCCTGCCCGTCGGTGTAGAAATGCACCCCTCCGCCACGATTGGAATCGAGGTCCAGCCAGAGCGGCGCGATAATCGGCTGGAATCCGCCCTGGTAGGGCAGGCTGTGGTGAATGCGGGATGATGTCCAGTCCTCGTCGCGTTCGAAAGCCACGAAACCGTTCGGGCAGACATACAGGGAATCATATTCCTCGCCGTACAGTGGGAAGTTGAACCCGAGCGCCATCCCTTCCGAACGGCCGTTGACCGCGTTGGGTGTCCATTGTGTGATCTGCTCGCCGTAGTCATCGTGCCAGTGAAACGCAGGGCCGTCCGGTTCGTCCGAATCCTTCCAGCGATAGCCGAACCCGTCCGGTCCGCCTTCGCGCAGAAGCGGGGATTCACCTCCCGTGCGCAGATCGTTGGGCAGGGCCTGCCTTCCCGCTTTGCCGGGCTGCGGGGCGCCGCTCGGCACGATATCGCCCACGGTGAGCAAAGACCAGAAGAGATACCCCTCGCCGACGTTCTCAATCGTCACATCTGCCGTTGCGCTCTGCCCGCCGGTGACCGTGAAGATGAACTCACCGGGCGACACCGACGCTGCAGGCAAGCCTCCCAGGGTGCCGAGGTCATCGGCAAACAGAATCGCACGCTGCGGCTGCAGGGGTGCGGCGTTGGTTGCCTCAGCGTTCCAGTAGCTGTACTGCACGCCGGTGGACTGGTCCGGGCTTTCGACACCGACGGTGGCGTAATCGTTGTCCGACTGCACATTGTCGCCCTGCAGCACTTCGTTGTAGTAGAACACAATCCGCCCGTTGCCGGTTTCAGTCGGCCATACCGCCGGGTCGTACAGGACCGCCTGAAATTCTTCCATCGATCCCGGGTAGTTCGCGTGATAGGTGTTCCACTGCACGATAAAGCGTCCGTACACTTCGTCGTGATGGTAGTACACACCCCCGCCGGTGGTATGCAAATCTTCCCAGAACGGTGCGATGATGCCGGGCGGCCCCTGCGGGTTCGGGATCGGCCAGTTACGGAACAGGGTCATCGCAGGATCCACGTCGAACGCCATCCAGCCGTTCGTGCAGAGGGTAACCTCATCATATGTTTCGCCGTAGTAGCCGAACTCGAACGGCAGCGGCACCACCACCGCCTCATCGTCATGCTGGGCATTGTCCTCGAGACCGGTATCGGTTCCGACTGCACGGATATCGAACCAGGTGAAGAACGGCACCATCGAGGACATCTCCGGGTCGTCTTCATTGTCGATCGCCCAATAGCCGTGCTCATCCGGCCCGACGGCGCCCCAGGTGCGCGGATCGGCGATATAATAGTCGAAGTGGACCGTGTCCACCGATCCGTTCCCTTCCAGTGCGAGGGTCAACACGACTTTCGCGCCGATGGCGACATCGTCCTCAGCCTCCAGGGTGAGTGAGACGGCCTGCGCCTGGTTATCTACCAGGTCGCCCGGCTGCGCGGACGGGAATCGCACCGTCCCGGACACCGACACACCGGGATGCGAGCTTTCCACGGTCCCGTTGGTCACCGGCGCATCGACCGAGCCGATGTGACGCACCGGAAAGATCAGCTCCACGCTTTCTCCCGGCATCAGGATCGAATCATCGGCGCTGTGGGGTTCTTCCGCCCCTTCATACGCCCAGTCCTGCACCGGCAGTTCGAGGGCCGTAACCGTCCCCCCTGCATCGATGGTAAGCGACGGCCGTGCACCGTCCGGGGTCCAGGATGCCAGCTCGAAGGTGATGGCATCGGCGAATGTGTGGGTTTCGCCGGGTTGCAGAGACGTCGGCAGAGTTGCGCTGAAGGGGTTATCGAGATCAATACGGGAATCGTCCGATGTAACGTTCACCGTTGCAAGTCCGCTGGGCTGTGTGCCGGTGTTGCGCAAGGTAAAACTCAGGGTCAAGGTCTCGCCTGGAGTCGCACGATCATCAGCGACAGATTCTTCCGCCATTTCGTAGGAATCGAACACGAGTGCATCGCCGCCCGATGCAACATCAATGGTCGCCTGGAAAGGCACGAGGTTGTCGCCGGCGACGGTCAGCATCAGACTGTCGGGCAGATCGGACCCGTCGAACAGCAGCCTCGCCCTACCCGACTGGTTGAAGCGCTGCACCGCCACAGGGTAACCGTCCGGTTCGCTCAGTGTCGCCCATGAAAACGGGACCACACCGGACGGAAGATCCAGCTCCACGTCAAAGCTGTTCGCTCCGGACGCAATCTCTTCGGGGTGGGTTACGTCAGGCACATCAGGCACCCCGATCCATACCCGCAGCGCCGGGTCGCCCATCAGGTTGTTCCAGTCGCTGAAACTTGCGATGCCGTACTGGTCCGGGGTGCCGTTATAGGCTTCGAACAGCCTCAGCTTGCCCCACACCAGCGCCCAGCCGAAACTGCGAAAATCACGCTGGAGCATGGCTTCGAAAATGCCGGCGTCGACGACATTGTTGAACCGTGTGTGGGTGCTGGTGGTTGCGGTCCCGATCGCCGCGACCGGCCCGCTGAAACCGTTGATCCCCCGCCCGGCACGAAACAGTCCTTCACTGTAGGCGGTCTCCTGGGTGGCGAAGGAGCCTGTGCCGCAGGTAATCGTGACGAAGATCGGCATGCGCGACCCGTTGCTGAACAGGTCGTTGTGGCCGTTGGTCCAGCCGCTCATCCCGTAGAACCCGCGGTAATTGACAAACGAAGCGCCCTCATTCACCTCGTTGATAATGAAGTTCGGAATCGAACCGCCCATGGTGAACCAGAGGGTGTCGGACGTGATGTCGTGATCCTCCAGCATGTACTTCACCGACCGTTTCGTCATGATCGGGCTGATGCCGGAGCCGGAACCGGCGGTCATCACCGCCCTGTTGAACCAGGTGGTATCATCCATCGCGACATCGCGTTCGTAAGCGATTGTCTTGCCGACCACCCTGTGGAGGGTCTGCAGGTCGCGCACACTGAAACGTCCTACTGCGACATCCGCCAGGTAGTCGGCTCCGTCGAGTCGTCCGTAGCTATGATCCGTAAGATTGCCGTCGGCGGCCAGGCTCACCGCGCCGTTGGTATCGCCGATCAGCAGCACATACTCCAGCGGGGCGGCATCGGTGCGATCATATTCTGTCTGGATCTGACTCTTGATAAAGGCGCTGCTGGTGGTATTCTGCAGCGGGAGAAGCGTTACCGGATACCCCTGCCGCCGTTTCCACAGGATGTAGGGCGCAATCGCCTCAAGGATCACAGTATCGTCGGGGGATAGAACCAGGATACGTCCTAACGGCGCCGCTTCAATCAGGTCGATCTCGTCCAGGTTCAAAAGGCGGCCGGACAGTGACCGTGCCAGGTCAGCGCTGATGCGGACCGGTTCGATCGGCGCCGGTGCAAACTCCCTGCTGTCCGTGAACCGTATCCGAAGCTCCACCGAGGTCGCGATCTGAAGCTCGCCGTTTGCATCGACGTGGTAGGGCTTGACACGGATCGGCGCGACCGGTATGCCACGGAACAATACGGTCTCACCGGTTTCCACGGTCGCCACAGAGGGGAACTCCACACCGGCCCGGTCTTCAAGATGAACCGTCCGAGTCGAACCGGTCCCGAGAATCTCTGCCGCGACTCTCTTTCCTGCCGGCACGACGGTCCACGTGCTGAATACCGGCGTGGTTTCACCGTCCGAGACAATGCCGGGCAAGGCCGAGAGATCCACAGTTGCACCAACATCGGAAAGTGTCATCTGCACACGCATCTCACCGGCGGAAATTGATCGGGTTTGCCATTCTACCGCGGATTCGGCGGCACGGCGGGCGTAAACCGTAAACGAAGCGAAGATCAGGCTGACAAGCAGAGCGCCTGTCAAAGCCGTGCGAATGCGGTCAGGCATGCACGTCTCTCCAGAAGCAATGGATATGTGTTGAAACAGCAGGCGACCCGGAAGACTGTTTGCGAATGGAACAGAGGGTGTGTGGGTGGGGGGAGGTCAACATCCCGGACCGGCAGCAGCATATCCGACGCACCCGTTCCTCAGGCTCCGGACCTTTAACCTATGGCACCCGGAACGCCCGGTCAAGAGTCGGAACCCCTAAAACACTAACCCGAATATTTCATGAATGAAGAAAACATTCTTTTCTAAATACTATATTAACAAAAAGATAGTGTCGCGCTATATGGTTTTGCTTCGGCACAGAATGTTTTCAAGGCAAACTCATCTATTCATTCCCCCTTCGGGCGGTCC
>WJJA01000136.1 GCA_014729955.1 bacterium | reverse complement strand
GGAAGGGATACCGGCCGCCACCCACCACGGGTACGAGATCTTCGACGACACCAACCTCGGCATGAGCGAATTTGTGCAGAAGCTGAACTTCCGCCGTGCGCTGGAGGGTGAGCTGTCGCGTACCATCACCGAGCTGGATGAAGTCGAGTCGGCACGTGTGCATATCGTGATTCCCGAGCCCGCATTGTTCCGTGAAAAGGAAAATCCGCCGACCGCATCGGTCGCGGTCAAGCTGCGCAGTACACTCGGTGCACAGCAGGTGGCAGGCATCGAGCACCTGATCGCTTCGGCCGTGGAAGGGCTGGACCGTGAAAACGTCACCATCGTCGACTCGCAAGGGAATGTGCTGTCGCGTTTGCAGGATCGCGACCCTCTGATGGCGCTGACCGCCACGCAAATCGAGCTGAAGCAGGCGGTGGAACACAATCTCGGTGTGAAGGTCAAGAGCATGCTGGAGGAGCTGCTAGGGCCGAACAAGGCGATCGTGCGAGTCGCCGCCGATCTCGATTTCAGTCGCAGCGAAGTGACGAAAGAAGAGTTCGACCCCGAGGCTACTGCGGTACGAAGCGAAGAATCGCTGGAAACCGTGAAGCAGACCACTGACAATGTCCAGCCGAATCCGGAACAGGGTCAGCCGCCGCTGGAAGAGAGCGACAACATTACCGAAACCAACAATATCACCAACTTTGAAGTATCCAAGACCACGTCTCACATTGTCACCCAGGCGGGCGGGCTGAAACGGATTTCAGCGTCCGTGATGATCGACGGCACCTATCAGACCGTGACCGATCAGGACGGCAACGAATCAACGCAGTACGTAGGCCGTACACAAGAAGAGGTCGACCAGATCACCCAGGCAGTACGCACGGCTCTGGGCTTCGACCAGCAGCGCGGCGATGAAGTGACAGTGATCAATGTGCCCTTCCACGTACCTGAAGTGGAAGAAGGACCAGGCGGGTTTGTGTACTGGATTCAGACCTACTGGTATGAACTGCTGAAGAACATTGTGCTGGGCGCGGCGGTGATCGGCGTGTTGATCTACCTGCGCAACCTGCTGCAGAAGTCGTCCGATGCCGCCAAGGCGATGATGGAACGTCGCCTCGCGGCGATGCCGGGTACACGCGGAGCCTTGCCCGGCGCCTCAGGCGAGGGCGGCCAGCCGTTGGCGCTTCCGGATATCGACTCTGAGTTGCCCGATGAGGTGCTTGAACAGCAGCAACTGCAACAGCGCATTACCGATTTTGTGCTTGAACAACCCGAAACCGCAGCGCGTCTTCTCAAGACGTGGCTGGTGAGCTAAGGGGAGAGATGCAACATGGCGGATGGAGCTGATACTCTAACACCTTTGCGCAAAGCAGCTGTGTTTATGGTTTCGGTCGGCGGCAAAGCCGGCGCGGAAATCTATAAGCATTTAAGCGAAAATGACGTGGAACGTCTGACCGCTGAAATCGCACGTCTGGAAAGCATTCCGAGCGACATGCTGACGCAGGTGAACCAGGAGTTCTACCAGATGATCCTGGCGCAGCAGTACATCGCAGCGGGCGGTCTTTCCTACGCGACCGAGATTCTCGAAGAAGCCCTCGGCGAAGGCAAGGCGATGGAGATCATCAAGCGTGTACAGATGGCTTTGCAGGTCAAAGGTTTCAACGTCCTGCAGGATGTCGACACCAACCAGCTGCTGGCGTTTCTGCAGAAGGAGCACCCGCAGACGATCGCACTTGTGCTGACGCAGTTGAACCCGGTGCAGGCCGCGAATATCCTCACCGAGCTGCCGCCCAGTGTGCAGGTGGACGTGATGTATCGTCTGTCGATGATGGAACGTGTCAGTCCGGACACCATCGCCGCGGTGGAACGGGTGCTGGAAAGCCGGATCGACTTCTCCGCCTCGAGCAGCAAACTCGGCGGCGTGAAGCAGGCGGCCGACATCCTGAACCTCGTCGGCCAGCGTTTCGAAAAGAACATTCTCGCCGGTATCGCAAAAGAAAACCCGGACCTGGCGAGCGAAATCAAGAACCTGATGTTCGTGTTCGAAGATATCATCAACCTGGACGACCGTTCGATTCAGAAGATTCTGCGCGAGGTGGACAACAAGGAACTCGCGCTGGCGCTCAAGGCGACGTCCGAAGAGCTCAAGGCGAAGATCCTGTCGAACATGTCCAAGCGTGCCGCCGAGATGATCGAGGAGGAGCTGCAGTACATGGGTCCCGTGCGGCTGCGTGAAGTGGAAGAAGTGCAACAGCGTCTGATCGATATTATCCGCCGTCTCGAGGAAGAGGGCCAGATTGTGATCGGCTCCGGCACGGCGGAAGATGCCATGGTGTAAGTACAAAGCTGAGGCGATATGCCCGGACCACGCTCAAGAAAACAGGATCGCAAGCCCTGGACGGTACGGTCACGTGTGATCAAGGCCGGCTACCCGGCGCAAGCCTACCAACCGCCTCAGCAGACGCCGGAGGACAGTGTCGTCGTCGGCGAGGGCGGTCGTCACGGCGGACGTGTGGACCTGGATCTCGCACCGAGAGGCGTTCGGACCGGGCGTATCCTTCTGGAG
>WJJA01000135.1 GCA_014729955.1 bacterium | reverse complement strand
CCGCCCGAAGGGTGAATGAATAAATGGGTTTTTCTCTCTGGGTACAAACCGTCGCCGGGAGGAAGTGACAAATTGGGGAACATCTTCCTGTAAAACCAGTCCTTACCATAGCTCGCTTTCATCATTCATGAAATATTCGGGCTAATATGTTCACGGCCATCGAAACAAGCATTTTCTGGCGTATTCAGTGACATCGGCCTGAGAGATACGATCTCTGCTCGATTGGGATCCGTCTCCCGTGTCGTCTGCTCTCAAAAGAAAAGGGCGACCCTCAAAGGATCGCCCTCTCATTGAAATCGGTCACTGAACTACGGTTTGATCCGATCCTTGTACGGCACATGCTTGATCGAGAAGTAACCTTCTTTCATGCTCTGAATCTTGGGCGCAAGCCACAGCAGCGCCACCAGGTTCGGGAAGGCCATCATTGCAACAGCGATATCGCTCAGGCTCCAGACGGTCTTCAGGGCCAGCGTGGAACCGAGGAAATGCATGATGCAGAACAGGATGCGATAGGGCCGAACGTACTTGCGGCCGAACAGGTAGACCGTGGCACGGTCGCCGTAGTAGCTCCAGGAAATCGCAGTGGAGATCGCGAAAAGAAAGACCGCGACGGTAACCATGTACGCGCCGGAGCGTCCCCACAACCCCCGCTGGAAGGCCATCGCGGTAAGCGGGGAGCCGTTCAGCAGGCCCTCTCCTTCGATTAACACATTCTCAGCCGCGTTGCCGTCCGGGTCGAACACCTGCATCACGCCGGCCTCGCCCACTTTCAGACTCCCCTGCTTGATCGGAACAGCCTCCTCGAGCTCGGGGTGCGTCTGCACAAAACGGACACCTTCAACCGTGCTGATGTCTTCGAGGTAGACGATACGGGAGGGTTGACCGGTCTCCATGTGATAGATCCTGCCGTCAATGATGTCGTACGAACCGGCGGGGAACTCCGGTTCGGTCATCAACCGTCCTTCCGGTCCGATCTCAGCGGCGGGAGAAAGGGCGGTGAGCTGCGACAGGTCATACTGCTGTGTGAAGCGTTCGTGCCAGACATCGGTGGTGATAATCGTCAGGCCGGTGAGGGTGCAGATCAGCAGGGTGTCGAGGAACGGTCCGATCAGCGCGACCGCCCCTTCACGGACCGGCTGGTCGGTTTTCGCCGCGGCATGTGCGATCGGCGCGGAGCCCTGGCCCGCTTCGTTGGAAAACAAGCCGCGCCGTACACCCCACAGCAGGGCCATCGAGAAGGTGGATCCGAAGAAACCGCCCACCGCACCCTTGGGGGTGAAGGCGGAGGTGAAGATCATTTCGAAGGCCGCAGGGATCTGCTGAATGTTGCTCGCGATCACGATCAGCGCACTGATCATGTAGACCGCGGCCATGAACGGCACAAGGCGGCTCGCGACCAGGCCGATGCGTCGAATCCCGCCCAGGATGACGAGCGCGATGATCGACGCGGTCACCAGGCCGGTGATCCACGGCGGAATGCCCCATTCGCTGTTAAAGCTGTCGGCGACGGTGAACGCCTGCACCGAATTGCCGGACCCGAAGCTGGATATGATGGTGCTGACCGCAAAGACCACCGCCAGCCATTTCCAGTTTTTCCCAAGACCCTGCTCGATGTAGTACATCGGGCCGCCGGAGGCGCTGCCGTCCTCGTGGATCTTGCGGTAGTTCATCGCGAGGGTGACCTCGCCGAACTTCATCGCCATGCCGAGGAAGGCAGTAACCCACATCCAGAAGAGCGCGCCGGGCCCGCCGTAATGGATGGCGACCGCGACACCCGCGATGTTGCCGATCCCGACCGTCGCCGACAACGCCGCCGACAACGCCTGGAAATGGTTGATGTCGCCCTCGTGGTCCGGGTCGTCGTAGATCCCGGCGATCACCTTCCACGGGTGACCGAAATGGGCCAGTTGGACGAATTTGAGACGAATGGTGAGGTAGATGCCGGTTCCGAGCAGCGGAATCAGCAGGATGCTTGCCATGGTTGCGCTGATGGAATCGATGATGTCCAGCATAATCCGACTCGTCCCTTCCGTTCAGTGAACCGATACAGGTGTCGTCGTGCCAGGCTGTCGTGATCGCAACGAATTTCAAGCTGTCAGGTCACACGCGCGACAACGTCACGCGCAAGACCTGTTGAACAATTTCATGTTGTGTCAGGTCTTGGCCCGCGAAGCGGGGTGTGACCTGACAGCTGGACACACAAAAAGCAACCCCTGTCAAGCTGCGATATTTGAGATGAAAATGGCGAGCAGCGCGATCGGCGCTGCGATCCGCAGGATCCAGATCCATACGGTAAAGAACCGCAGGGTTGTGTGCCCCATTGAAATTTCTTTCTTCACCTTCTCGATGTCCCAACCCCAGCCGACAAAGAGCGCGATAAACAGCCCGCCGAGCGGCAGCATGACATTGGCGGTGATGAAGTCGGATGCATCGAAGAAGGACTGCCCGAAAATCGTGATCTCCGACCATACACCAAAGCCAAGCGCCGACGGTACCCCCAGGACAAACGCCACCGCCGCCATGATGATCGTGGCGCGTGAACGGGGCCACTTCAGCTCGTCGGTGACAAACGTTACCATGACTTCGAGCAGGCTGATGGCCGAGGTCAGGGCTGCAATCGAAAGCAGGACAAAGAATATGATCGCCAGGATCTGCCCTGCCGGGAGTTCAGCGAAGACTCGCGGCAGGACGATGTAAGTCAGGCCCGGTCCTGAAGAGGCCTCGAACCCCATCGCGAAGACCGCCGGAAAAATCGCCAGCCCCGCCATCAGCGCAATGCCCATGTCCAGGCCGGCGATGGTTGTCGCACTGCTGAAGAGGTTCTCTTTCTTGTTGAGATAAGAACCGTAGGTGATGATCGCACCCATGCCCAGGCTGAGACTGTAGAACGCCTGGCCGAGTGCGGTCAGGATCACATTCAGGTTGAGCTTGGTGAAGTCCGGTTGCAGCAGGAACGCCAGGCCGGCACCTGCGCCCGGCAGGGTGACGGCACGCACGATGAGAAGCACGAGCAGCACCAGCAGGGTCGGCATCAGGATTTTCGACCAGCGTTCGATCCCGCCCTTGATCCCCTGGCTCACCACCACGATACAGAGAATCATGAACAGGAAATGGAACAGCACCTGCTGTCCGCTGGAGGAGAGGAAGTGGTTGAAAGTGCCTTCTGCCGTCTCGGAGGTCGCGAACGCGGTATCGAACGTCGCCACAGCCTTGATGACATAGTTCAGGGTCCAGCCGGCGACCACGGAATAGTACGAGAGGATAATCACCCCGGTAAGGATGCCCATTGCACCGACCAGCCACCAGGGTGTGCCGGCTTTCAGCAGGCGGAAGGCCCCCACGGGATTGCGCCCGCTGCCGCGTCCGATCGCCAGTTCGGCGGCCATGATCGGGATACCGATGAACAGCACGAAAAAGATGTAGACGACCAGGAATGCAAAGCCCCCGCTTTCACCGAGGACATAGGGGAACCGCCAGATGTTGCCCAGCCCGATGGCGCTGCCCGCCGCGGCCAGGATGAACCCGATCCGGCTGCCCCACATCTCCCTCTGCTCGCCGCCGCCCTGCATACCGCATCTCCTCCCTGTTGGTCGTAATGCGGGGTAAGGTAGACGCTCGGCTTGAGCCTCGCAAGCGGGGATAGCAGAATGCTAACATTTTTCCCCTGAACGAGGTGTGCGTAAGCAACTTCTGCCTTATAAGAGCCCCGGACCTGAGCTCTATTTCAACAGTGTCACGGGCCGTTGCATGGATTGCCCGGGGGTTTCGAGATGCAGCCAGTAGCGTCCGGATGCCAGGTCCGCAGACGGCGACCATTGGAAGGTGTGCCGTCCGGCGGTATAAGAACCGGCTGTCGGTGTGTCCACCAGGCGACCCAGCAGATCGTAGACCATCAGACGTACCGGCGCGTTCTCGCGCAGCTCCACCGAAATCTGCACCGAACGGTTAAAGGGATTCGGGTACAGCTCCAGGATCGACATCACCGGCCGTGCGGGATCAACCTCACCTCCGGCGGCGGATTTTGCCGTAACCTGTCGTGCGGCGCGAGCGGCTTCGATCAGGGT
>WJJA01000134.1 GCA_014729955.1 bacterium | reverse complement strand
TAATGCAGGCGCCCGAGCAGGCCGATAAGCTCTGCGTGTACTCCATGGACATTGGCTTCAAGAGCTGCATTTCGTCCGAGTTCAAGCACACGGTCGTCCAGTTCTTTCTGCGCCTTTTCAACCACTTCTTCAATGCGCGCCGGGTGGATACGTCCGTCTGAGATCAGCTTTTCCAGTGCAATTCGTGCGACTTCGCGACGATAGGGATCAAAACTGGAGAGAATCACTGCTTCCGGAGTGTCGTCCACAATAATATCAACTCCGGTTGCCGCTTCCATCGCTCGAATGTTGCGACCTTCCCGTCCAATGATACGGCCTTTCACATCATCGTTGGGGAGTTGGACGACGGCAACAGTGTTTTCTGACGCATGATCCGCGGCGCTGCGTTGAATCGCCTGAACAATCAATTCTTTCGCTTCACGGTTGGCTTCAAGGCGCGCTTTGTCACGCATCTCCTTAACATGTTCGGCGGTCTGGCGACGAGCCTTGTCCAAGAAGCCGACCTTCAGCAGTTCAAGCGCTTCATCCTTGCTCATCCCGGCGACACGTTCCAGCTCTTCCTCTTTTTTCTGGATCAGTTCTTCGAGCCGTTCTTCTTTCCCCTCAATCGAATTGGTCGCCCGTTTCAGCTCCTTTTCCTTATCACGAATTTCTCGTTCATTCTGGCGAGCCTTTTCATATCGCTTGTCAAGGCTGACTTCACGATCCCGCAGTCGACGTTCCGCCTTCCGCTGTTCGTCGTACTTCTGGTTGATATCGCGGTCAACTTCTTTCTTTTTTTCAAGAAGCTCATTCTCGCCTTCAATGAGCTTCTCTTTCTTCAACGCCTCCGCATCTTTTCGGGCCGCCTCCAGAAGCGCGTTCGCTTCTTTTTGTGCCGATTGCAACTTGGCGCGTCCAATCAGGAGGTTCAGCAGGAGTCCGACCGCGATTCCCACCACAACGCCGATCACTGCGCCAATGACGACAACCAATTCCATGTTTGTATGTCCTTTATCCGGGAACGAAAAAGATCCCTGTACCCCCACGGAAAGAAGAAGAGAGAACCTGTACAGGATACAGTGGGTGCCCACCCTGACGTGTTGGACTTCCTCTGTCGTGGAGGCCTGCCCGTCACGCCTGGAGCTGAGCTCCCTTTCTCTTGAGTGTTGGTTCTTCTTTTCGTGTCCGCAGGAAGCGTGGTACAGGGATCACACTTACGTCGTATCGTCGCTCAGACCCTCATCCAAACGACTCGAATATGTCTGTACTTTCCGCACAGCGTCCGCCGTCTGGCGCTGACGATCTTCCCGCTCAAGGAAGAGCTCGTCCGCAATGTTTAACGCTGTCAGGATCGCAACCTTGGATGTCGAAGATACATTCATGGTCTTCTGGATCTTCTGCATCTTCGCATCAACGTATGCAGCAATTTCCCGCACATAATCCTCATCTTCGAGACTGGTCCGTATCGGGTATTCCTTCCCGAATATTGAAACACGGATTACATGCGAATCGTTGTCCATGAGCTACCCGATGTGGGCCGGCAAATGCCGTGCGTCTGCTGAACGACTCCACATCCCCTATACTTGTTCCAATCGATCCAGAAGCGAACTCACCTTCCCTTGCAGTTCAGCTTCTTTTTCGGGGTCTCTAGCATTTTCCAAAGCCTGGTTCAGCTCGCCCCGCAGTCGCTCGATCTCCTCTGATTTGCGAGCCAGAAGTCTCTGAGATTCATCCAGGCGTTCGCGCAACTCGGCGTTCTCCTTCTTCAAAACGTCAAGCCGGTCCAACACCCTCGAAATCTTTGCTTCAAGCTCCGCAAAATCTTGCACATCCATTGAATACCCTTCCTTGCGGATCAAGTGCGCAACTCAACGCCCGGTGCGTCTGTCACGCTGGATACCACCCTGTCAATATAAGGAATAATTTCCTCATCCTGTAATGTTCGGTCCTCCGCTCGAAATACAAGATGAAATGCGAGACTCCTCTGCCCCTTCTTCAGCGGCTTACCCTCATAATAATCGAAGAGTTCCACTGTTTCCAACCACGGCCCGGCGTTTTCTCGAATGAGTTCCAGGAGGTGTTCTGCCTCCATCCTGCCTTCCACAAGAAATGCCAGGTCCCGTTCATTGGTCGGGAAACGTGAAAAACGTCTGTAGGTTCGCGCGATCCCGGGACGCTTTACGAAAGACGACGGTTCAATGTTTGTCCAACGCTCAAGATCGATTTCGCAAACGTACGTATCGACCTGGATATCGAACTCGTCCGCTATTGACGGATCAAGCCGCCCGGCGTAAAGGACCGGTAGGCCGCTTTTGTCCCGCAGTTCCAGGCGCTCCCGGAGCAACGGATCGTCCGCTGCATACGTGTATTCTTCAAGGTGCTCAAGCGACAGTCCCTGACGCAGATCGGACAGATCTCCCTTCAAATCCTGCAGATCGAAGCTGTAGGTATTCCGATCATAGGCGTTGGGATGAACATACCCGCATGCGACAAATGCCAGGTGTACACGCTGTCCGTTGTCTTCACTCAGCGGACCGCTCCCGCCCAACTGCCCGGTTTCGAACAGGCGTACACTGTCGTTTCCCAATCGTAAATGCCTTCCGGCGGTGCGTAACAAATCCGGCAGCAATGAGGCACGGTAAGCATTCATGTCGGGATTGATCGGTCGCACAATCGGCACCGGTCTCAGGCCCGCTCCAAAGGCTTCCTGCAGTTTTGACGACACCATCGCGGTATGGACCGTCTCGTTGTACCCCAGGGCGGTCATGGTATCCACCGCCGCTTCGACAATCTCTTCGAGAACTTTGGTCGAGCTGCCCAGCACCACTTTGCTCGTCGCAGCCGTGGGTACGTCCCTGTAACCCAGGATTCTGGCGATTTCTTCAATCAGATCAATTTCGCGCTGGAGATCGTGCATGCGGAACAGGGGAACGGTTACTTCGAGCGTATCTTCGCTACGATCGTCCACCTCGAGCTCCAGGGACCGCAACGCTCCCGCCATATCGTCGCGCTTTGGCTTATAGCCAAGGATCAGCGCTGCCCGGGACGGTCGCATCGTCACGGTTCGCGGAACGAACGGCTCCGGGTAGGTATCTACCACCCCTTTAAGGGATACTCCGTCACCGTGCATCTCAAGCAATTGCGCACAGCGCGACGCAGCGACCGGCGCCATGTCAGGGTCAGCACCGCGTTCGAAACGACGTGAAGCCTCGGTCTGCAAACCCAATCGCTTCGCTGTCTTTCGGATCGATACCGGGTGGAAGTACGCCGCCTCGATCAGGATTCCCGTGGAATCTTCCCCCACCTCGGAGTTCGCGCCGCCCATCACACCGCCAAGACCAATGCCTTTCTCGGGATCGGCAATCACAATGTCCGTCTCAACCAGGGATCGCTCCTGGTCGTCGAGGGTGATCAGCTTTTCGTCGACGTAAGCAGGACGCACGATAATCCGACCGTCCTTCACCAGACGAAGGTCGAACGCATGGATCGGATGTCCCAGTTCGAACAGTACGTAATTTGTAATATCCACAACATTGTTGATCGGCCGCTGACCGAGAGAATAAAGCAGGGCACGCATCCAGAGCGGAGATTTCCGAATCGTTACCCCTTCCACCATTCTCGCGACATAACGAGGCGAAATCTCGGGATCGACGATCTCAACGGACACATGGTCCGAAACAGGTTGTTCTGTCTCATTCAAAACGATGACCGGTCGTTGTAACGGTAGACGGAAATGGGCCGCCAGTTCACGTGCCACGCCCAGGTGAGACAAGCCGTCCGGACGATTTACCGTAATCTCAAAGTCGAGGATTGTGTCGGATGCTTCGACCAAGGTTTCAAGGCGTGTCCCGACGGGAACCGTCTCATCCAACTCCAGCACGCCGGAATGATCGTCGGTAATTGCGAGTTCTTTTTCAGACAGGATCATGCCGTGCGACAGGACACCCCGAAGCTTCTTCGCTTCGATTGTGATCCCGTCCAAACGGGTTCCGGGAGGCGCGACGGCAACTTTAATCCCTTCACGACAGTTGGGAGCGCCGCATACGATCTCCAGCTCCTCCGAGCCGATATCGACATTCGTTATAATCAATTTGTCTGCGTCGGGATGGGGAGTTGCTTTCACGATCTCGCCGACGACCACGCCTTTGACATTGCGATGGATCTCCTCCATGCCTTCCAGTTCAAACGCCTGAAAGGTCAGGATTTCCGCTATCTCCTGGGGAGAGGCGTCAATACCGACAAACTGACGCAGCCAATTGGTAGACAGTTTCATCGCCGCCCTCCAAACTGCGCCAGGAAGCGCGGATCGTTTTCGTAGAACAAGCGGATATCATCCATATCGTACAGCAGCATCCCGATTCGTTCGATCCCCAGTCCAAACGCCCAGCCGGTGTAGCGTTCAGGGTCGATGCCAACCGCGTCAAACACGTTCGGGTCGACCATACCGGATCCACCCATCTCGATCCAGCCCGATTGCTTGCAGATGCGGCAGCCGTCCCCGCCGCAGAACGGGCAGGAGACGTCCACTTCGGCGGACGGTTCGGTGAATGGG
>WJJA01000133.1 GCA_014729955.1 bacterium | reverse complement strand
GTATCAATCCCTTCTACAATCAAGTGCCTTTGATTCGGTCTAGCCTTTTTGTTCATCTTACTTCTATCTCATGTTGTGTTGCCGAAATTATGTTATTTCTAGAATATACGATGGGAGTGTTTTGGTCTTTTTCAACTCGATGAATCAATACATCACCAGTATTAGGGTTGTCCTGCAAATACCGGCCTAATGCATTAATACAGTCTCTGCTGTGAGTCGTCGCAAATACTTGTATATTATATTTTCTTGAAGTAATATCAACCAATCTCCAAAGATCATACATCGCACTGTGATGTAATCCTACATCCAAATCATCAATAAGTATTATACCATTCTTGACAAGCGCCAAAGCCATTCCTATTCCAAGAAGCCGCCAGCTACCCTCACCAAGGCTACCCAATGGAATTGGTGAATCCATATCTCTTAGTTTTATTAAAATTCCTTCTTTACCTATTGAATCTACCAACTTGCTATCACGAGCTACAGTAAAATCTACAACATCTGAATTGACGATTCGTAAAGCATCAAGCGCAATAATTTTCTCTGGCTTTAGAGTTATTCTACGCCAATTGTTAGATATTTCACTTCCCAAGAGCGATGTCGACATAAGATAATAAGACTTGATTACAGCATATTCAGAAGAAGAACCCATTCTCTCCGCATAACTACTCGACATACCGCCATTATAGTAAATAGGATAGTATTCATCGATATTGTTATAGTCATCTTTAACGTTCAGGTAATATGGACCAACAAAAGAATTTGATTTGACATCTCTTTCAATATCGTCTTTTTTGACAACGCTAACGTTTAATTTTATTGGAATATTGTCTAAGTCTGCTTGAAAACATATGTGGTTGTTCTTATAGCTGTGATTGCAAAATAAATGGTTTATATCAACATTGTAATCTCTTCTTTCGAGTATTTCTTCGGTGATTTCCCCTCTGCGTGCCAGGAGACGCCATAAAGAAAATGGATCGGCCAGGTTTATTGTAAGATGAAGTGCTTCTAAGAGTGTGGACTTCCCGGAATTGTTTTTACCGGTCACCAGGTTTATACGACCTACTTCTTCGAGTTTGAAGTCCTCGAAACACCTGTAACCCAATATTTTCATACTGCGAATCATGAGTTCCTCAATCTGCTGAATCAGCTTCAGGCAATGCACAAAATATAATGCCCAATCTCCCGATTTTCACAACCCTACAGCAGATTCACACTCTTCGCGTAGGCACGCAGCTCATCGCGGAACTTCGGGTGGGCGATCGAGATCATCAGCTCTGTGCGTTCCCGGTAGCTCCTGCCGAAAAGGTTGACCGCGCCGTACTCGGTGACCACCCAGTGGACGTCCGCACGGCTGGTGACCACGCCGGCTCCCGGTTTCAACTGCGGGGTGATGCGAGTGATCTCGTCGTTCTTCGCGGTCGATGGCAGGGCGATCACGGGCTTGCCGTTCCGTGAATGCGCAGCACCGCGAATGAAGTCCACTTGCCCGCCGAACCCGCTGAAGAGCTTCGGACCGATGCTGTCCGCGCATACCTGCCCGGTCAAATCCACCTCGATCGCGCTGTTGATCGCCACCATGTTGTCGTGCGAAGCGACCACCTGCACATCGTTCACGTACTCGGTCGGGCGAAAATCGCAGATCGGGTTGTTATCGATGAAGTCGAAGGTCTTTTCGGTGCCTAGCACGAAACCGGCGACGATCTTGCCTGTATTGATGGTCTTCTTTTCGTTCGTAATCACACCCTCTTCCACGAGGTCGACGACACCGTCGGAAAACATTTCGGAATGAATGCCGAGGTGACGTTTCCCGCGCAGGTGATAGAGCACAGCATCCGGGATGGTGCCGATGCCCATCTGCAGGGTGGAACCGTCGTCGATCAGGTCCACGACATTCTCACCGATCTTCAGCGGCACTTCGTTGGTCGGATCGTCGGCGTTGAACGTGAACTGCGGCATTTCCAGGATCGGAGTATCATGCTCAACGAAATGGTGGATCTTGTTGACATGTATGAAGCTGTCGCCGAGGGTGCGCGGCATTTTCGGGTTCACCTGGGCGATCACGACCTTGGCGGTCTCCGCGGCGGCCTTGTTGGTGCCGATGTCGGTGCCGTAGGAGCAGAAACCGTGTTCGTCCGGGGGCGCGACATGGATCAGCGCGACATTGACCGGCAGGTGGCCCAGCTTGAACAGCAACGGGACGGCGTGGAGGTGAATGCCCATGGCGTCCGCACGGCCTTCGTTCACCGCCTGCCGTGCGTTATGGCCGATGAATAGGGCGCGGTGGCGGAAGATGCCTTCATATTGCGGGTCCATGTATTTCGCCTCGCCCATCACGAGGATATGGGTCACCTCGACATTCTTCAGCTCGCCGGCACGGTCGACCATGGCGTCGAGCAAAGCGCCGGGCTTCGCGCAACCGGCGTGGACATAGACACGGTCCCCGCTTTTGATTGCACGGACCGCCTCAGCGGCGCTGCACTTGCGTTCCTGGTATTTCTTCATCCACCTCATTATCGCAACACCTCCTCGATGGGCGTCCATGCGCAGTCGAATGTCCTCGCGACGGCGTCGCGTGTCACTGTGCCTTCAAACAGGTTCAAGCCGGATTTCAGATACGAGTGGGCGCGCAGTCCCTCGGTCGGTCCCTTTTCTGCGATCATACGCAGGAACGGCAGCACCTGGTTCTGGAACGCACGTGTCGCGGTCCTTGGCACTTTGGCCGGCATGTTTGGCACACAATAATGGATGACATCCTCTTCAACGAAGGTCGGGTCTGAGATGCGCGTCGGCCGGCTGGTCTCCACCGCACCGCCCTGGTCAATGGCCACGTCCACGATCACACTGCCCTTTTTCATCGAACGGACATGCTCGCGTGTAATCAGGTGAGGCGTCGGGTAGTCCTCGATCAGCACCGCGGCGATCAGAACATCCACGAACTTGCTCATCTTTTCCAGGTTGTGGTCATTGATCACGCCGGTGTGGAGATCCTTGCCGATATGGTACATCGCTTCACGGAGCGGTCGAATGCGCTGGTCAACGAGGATGACGTGGGCGCCCATATCGTAAGCGGCCCGCGCGGCGGACTTGCCGACCATGCCGGCTCCGATGATACCGACCGATGCGGGAGGCACGCCGGGCACGCCCGACAGGAGCACCCCGCGACCGCCGTGATCCGCGCAGAGGTAACGTGCCCCGACATGCACCGACAGCGCCCCGGCGATTTCGCTCATCGCACGGCGTACCGGGTGGCCGCCGCCCTCGTATTCCACGTTTTCCAGCCCGACCGCGGTGATCTCTTTCTCGACCAGCTCCTCGAACACGGACCGTTGCGCGAGGGTGAGCTGCAGATAGCTGATCAGCATCAATTCATCCCGCATGTTCTCGACCTCTTCGGCCACGGGCGGCAAGACCTTCAGCAAGAGGTCGGCGCGCTGGTGCACCTCGAAATCAGCATGGGCGATAACAGCGCCGGCGGCTTCATACTCCGCATCCGTCCAGCCCGCTTCGAGGCCGGCGTCGCACTCCACATAGACCTGCGCGCCGCGTTCGACCAATTCGCGCACCCCGGACGGCGCCAGCGCCACACGGGTTTCATCGATGAACCGTTCACGCGGAATCCCTACGATCATGACCGCATCTCCCCTCTGTTCAGGACGTTGCCGGGAATATAGGCACACCGGCGGGGGGGTCCAAACCGAGCCCCGGGGCAGACCCGCCGGGATGGACCGTTTGCGCTATGCTTACGCCTTGATCACCACCATTTTCGGACTGGTCATCTCTTCGGCGGCGAAACGGACTCCCTCCCGACCGATGCCGGACATCTTGTTGCCGCCGTAGGGCATGTGATCGACACGGAAGGTCGGGATGCCGTTGATCATGATCCCGCCGACGTCGATGCCGCGAATCGCCTGCAAGGCCTCTTTGATGCGCGGAGTAAACACACCCGCCTGGAGGCCGTAATCGCCGGTGTCTGCGAGCCGCAGCCCTTCTTCAAAACTTTCCACTCGTTCCACGATCACCACCGGCGCGAACAGCTCGTCGCTCCAGACCTTCATGTCAGCGTTTGTGCCGGTCAGTACCGTCGGCGGATAGATTCGCTCGTTCACCGGTTCGCCGCCTGACAGCACCTTCGCGCCGCCGTCACGGGCCTCCTGCACCCACTGCTGCACACGTTCCACATCGCCTTCGGAAATCAGCGGGCCGACGTCGCCGTCTTCCTCCAGCGGATGAGCGATCTTCTGCTGTTTCGATTGCTCCACGAAGCGCTCGAGGAATTCTTCGAAATGCGACCCATGCACATAGATACGCTGAATCCCGATGCACACCTGTCCGCTGTTGGCATAGGAACCGGTGACACACTGCGGGATCGCATCATCCAGGTTTGCGTCTTCATCGACCACCACGGCGGAGTTGTTTCCAAGCTCGAGGGTGACACGCACGACATCCGAATTCTGCTTGATCCAGCGACCGACTTCCACCGATCCGGTGAAGCTGACCTTGTTCACACGACGATCCGGCACGAGGGCTTTACCCAACTTGGATCCTGAACCGTGCACGACGTTGTAAGCACCTTTCGGCAGAGGCGTGGAGTCAAGGATTTCCGCCAGCTTCAGCGCGGTGATCGGAGTTGTGCCGGCGGGTTTCAGCACCACCGGACAGCCGGTTGCGATCGCCGGGGCGACCTTGTGGGCGACAAGGTTCAGCGGGAAATTGAACGGGGTAATCGCCAGCACCACGCCGACCGGTTCACGAATCCAGAAGCCGAGGGTGTCCTTGCCGCGTGCCGCAGCGTCCATCGGAACCGTCTCGCCGCCGAACGTGCGTGCGACATCAGCAGCAAAGGTGAAGGTTTCCTGCGCACGCTTCACTTCACCCAGGGCGTATTTCCAGGATTTGCCGGCTTCGACCGCGATGGTCTCGGCCAGTTCCCGCTCGCGCTGTTTCAATTGCACGACAATCTGTTCCAGGATTTCGCCGCGCAGCCTGGCGGTCATCTCCCGCATCGGTTGCCGCGCCTGCGCGGCGGCTTCCAGCGCCTGATCCGCTTCCCGTTCGCCGGCACGCGGCAGCGTCGCCCACCCTTCTCCGGTGTACTTGTCCGTGACCGTGTCATGGTCGCCGTTATCGATCCACTCTCCATTGATGTAGAGCTTGAAGTCCTTCGCCATGTCGTCCCCTCCTTGTGGTTTGGAGGGCAATGTACGATGCGGAACGGGTTTCATTGAAGCGAATGAACAGGGTGCCGCGGGCATGAGAGGGAACGCACCGCAACGTATGAAAGCACAGCTCCTACTGCATGCTATGCTCTGTTCATCGCAATGCATCACAAACACGACCCGGCTGCCGTGAAGCAACCGGATCGAGCGTGTGGTGATGGAGGCGGAAGCGTTGAGGCTTCGCCTCAGGGGGCGAACCTTCGATTCTCCAGCATGACCGATTTACTTCACCAGGACCATCGCTCGTGTCTCGTGCTGCGCGCCCGCCTGCAGTGTGTAGTAGTAGATGCCGCTTGGACGGTGTTCTGCGCGGAACACCGCTTCATGGCGACCTGCAGAGAGGGGAGCGTTCAACAGGGTTTCCACGTGACGACCCAGCGTGTTGTACACAACCAGGCGTGCCCGTGACGCTTCCGGCAGGCTGAACTGAATGGTCGTCTCCGGGTTGAACGGGTTCGGACGGTTCTGCGCCAGTTCGAAATCCGACGGACGTTCGGTTTCGCCCCGCGTCGGCCCATCCACGGCGGTCGCATCGCCGCCACGCACCAGGCGGACATGGTTGTAGATACGAATGTCATCGCCCTGGGGCCCGTGCCCGTAGGGCCAATTGGAAGGATCGCCCTCTTTCGGATCGCCGCGCTGCGCACCGGCACCGTGTACGTCCAACCACTGCCCGTTCATGTACCCCATCGCACGACCGAAGCAGATATACACCGCGTTGTAGCCGATGCCGATGTCTTCCGGCGCTTCACGCAAGGTCGTACCGGTCCAGTAGTAGGATTCGTCCGTGGTCACGTGGAAGATCGGATCGATCGCCGCGCTCTGCCGATCCGGGTCCGGCGCGGAGGGAGATCGTGTGTAGTCCACGATACTCTGCAGCTCCCCGGCGTTCGGCAGGCGCCAGTCGTCATAGCCCGCGTAGCTGAAGGTTTCTGCATACTCCAGGGCTTCTTCCCAGTTCATTGTGTCGCCGGCATCGTCCTGCATCCACATCAGGCCGGTGGCTTCGTCCGTAATGGTACCGTTGCCGTTGTCAACGAACTGGTTGACACCATAATCCGGATTGCCGCGTACATAACGGACGAACAATTCGTTTTCGCCGCCGCCTGGGAACTGTTTCGGATAGCCCTTGATACGGCCGTCCGCAAAGTTGTATCCAAACACGGTTTCATCGCCGCCCATGGTCGTGGCGACGTACTCGGTGGAGGACCAGTACTGACCGTCGATCACCCGCTCGCCCCGGCTTTCATCGCCGAAACGGAAATCGAAAAAGGTTGTGTCGATGTAGGGTATCAACAGCGGGCTGCTGCCGCGGAAATCGGCAAGCGAATACAACTCCTTGATGGTCGGCAAGCGCCAGTCGTCATATCCGCCCAGGTCGAACGTTTCCGCTCCGGCGAGCGCTTCGGCAAATGTCGATTTGTTGTCCAGGTCCGGCGATTGTTGCCACATCAGACCGGTGATAAGGTCCGTGACGGTGCCGTCGCCGTTGTCCTGGTAATGCGGCTGGATCCCGTCATAGCAGGCGTCCTGACCGAAGAAAGGCTCGCCCGGCTGTGGTGCGCCGATGATCTCCAGGGTATTGTAGCACTGGTCCTGGCCGGTATCGACAATGGCATAATCCTGTGAGAAAGCGGCGGTCTGCATGATAAGCAACAGGGCCGCCGTGACGAGGATGCATGGTTCCGTCCGTTTCAAGGTCCTGTCTCCCGGTAATGTGCGGTGCCGTCCTGAAAGTTCGTGGGTTCAGTTAATTGGACGCCGGGCAGACAGGATGGTTTAACGGAGAATGCACCCTGCTCCCTCGCTGTAGCCGCCGGCGGGGGTGAGGAGCGCTGAAAACGACATTTACCAGCGGTGCAACAAGCTTGTAT
>WJJA01000132.1 GCA_014729955.1 bacterium | reverse complement strand
TCCTCCTCGCCCGGGGCGACGATTGTCACCCGGTATCCGGCATCACGAAGTGTCCGGGCCTCCAGGTGATGAACACGGCCGTCTTTGGGGTTGTGCCGTGTCATCAGCATCACGATATGCCTGCCTTCGGTGCTCATGAGTTCTCTTTTTCCGCTTTCAAGTCAAAGTACAGCTTTGAGGCGATGGCAAAAACGAACATATACAGGAAAATGAAACGATAATACAGCATGTTAACCATGGTCATTCCGTACAAGATGATTCCAATGATGGTCGTGAACACCGAGGCCCCGATCATGCGGTGCAAAACATCTTTTGACTGACGGTACACATAAAATGCCCGCTTCGCCGGAATGAGGTAGAAGACCAGGATGAGGGCAAGAAAAACGACGCCGCCTTTCATCAGGATCATGACATAGCTGTTGTCCATATAGAGGTGCGGCCCTGCGGTGGGTACCGTGAAAAGATGCGACCCGATACCCAGACCCAGAAGAGGGCTGTGGGTCCAGTAGCGCATGGCAAGGGTGCCGTCGATATAACGCATCCGCACAGATATGTCACGCTGTTCAATCAGGCTTTTCCAGCGTTCCAGCGCGTCCGAGGGGTCCAAGTGGAGAAATGTCGCCAAAACCCACATCAAGCCGAAGAACAGAATCGCCACCACCATAAACCCGATGCCGACCGTAATCCACGCGCGTGTGGAAGGGCCGTGCTTGAACGCAAAAAAAAGGAAATAGATCGGGGTCATCAACACAAAGGTGAGCCACAGGGTTCTTTGCTGCAAACTGAAGGCGAACAGAAACAGCGCCAGTGTGATCAGCCAGAACAGCACACGTTCATGCTTCTTTTTGCTAAGCAGGGCAAAGGTCAGCACGACCGGCAGTGCGAGGATCACCATTTGCCCCTGTCTGGTGACGAGGCGGACGAAGATAAAATCGGTCAGAGAGGCGTGGGTGGTCGCAATGAACATGAAGTAGAGCAGCGCGGTGGCGAACGCAACCAGGGAGAAGATCTTCAGCCAGCGGTAAACCGAGGCGTGATCACGAAGAAACGCCGTCCAGAACGGATAGGAGACATAATACAGCAGCATGAAGAATTCCGCGCGGATGTAGTGGAACGGGTGATTGGCCGCCAGGCCGCGCATGAACAGAAAGATGATATAGACAACCAGCAGGAAGTTGACAACAAGCATGATGTCGTCATCTTCTTTCCCATGCAACCGTTTGAAATCCGCTAACGGCGCCGCCGCTCGATGGAAATACAGCAGTGAATATAGAATCACGAGGATAGGTACGGAATAAAACTGCTGATACGCGACGGGGTAGAACGAAAAGTCCTGCACGGCATTGTCCAGGGGCAGCACACAAACGAGCCCGAGAACGAGCAGAACCCAGGCTTCGAGTTTCCAGCCCCCCAGGAGCACAAACGCAAAACCGACCAGCGCGAGCGGGAACACGGGATGGGAACGCACCACGAAGGCGGCGGCGACGAGGAGGACCACCACCAGCGGTCCAAGAAGAGCCACCTCAACATACGGGGTGTGATTCTTGTTCCGGAGGTAAGAGATCATTCTTTGCGACCGGGCAGACCCTCACCCCATCGAAACAGGTGCTTCGGCGTAAAACCGCGCAGAACCGATGAAATCATTTCGTAGCGATCAGGATCAATCTCTTTCGTTTTCGCCATCCATTCCGCGAAAATGACGTACAGGTACAGAAAGAAGAAGGCGAGGAGCATCGATCCGATGACAATGAACGCACGTCTCGGGCTGTGCTTCTTCTCAGGGGGGATACCGGCGTCGAGCACATACAAGTTGTCCTCTTCGCGAACCTCCATCAGCTTGGCCTGTTCGTACTGAGGCAACAGGTATTCCAGGATGGTGGCATGAAGTTCCAGCTGTCGTTCGAGGTACGCCTGCCGCACAGCCGCCTCAGGGGCGGTATCCAGCCCGATCAGCATGGACGGCCCCTCCGCTTCACCGTGTATGGTGAGCTTGTCCACCTGTTCCTGCAGGATGCGAACCTTTTCCCCGGCACGCAGTACCTGTGAAGAGGTGGGGGGGAGGGTTTTGCGTGCGACTTCCAGCTCCGCTTCAGCGAGGATCAGCTCCGCCATGGTCTTCCCGACGACCTGCACGTTGGCCACGAACTGCTCCTGCACGGACACCGCACCCGTCTCCCGCTGGAAATCGCGCAACGAATCTTCAAGCGCTGCAATGTCTTCGCGTGCCTGGATCAGACGGCGTTCGACAAAAATTCGCTCGGTGCGGGCCTGTTCGGCGGTGATGCGGAGAAACTCTTTGCTGATGTATTCGACGATGTAGTTGACCGTTTCCGCAGCGGATTGCGGCGACTCTTCCAGCACCACGACCACCAGGGCGCCGTACTCATTGACCTCGTACCGGACCTTGTCGATGTAGCGGTCATAAGCGTCCAGCCGGTAGCGATACTCGTACTTTTTCATCCAGTTGAAGTGATCGATGACAGCGTCCTTGGTGCGACGGCTGTCCATGATGGTCAGCAGCAGCTGGATTTCGCTCGACATGCCGAGAGGGCCGGTGAACCCGAGATCCATATTGGGGATCAGGGACGAGAGCGCGCCGATGCCCTGCTGTTCCGGCGGAGGCAGAATGACGGCGTTGCTCATATACCATTTCTTGGCGAGCATCGCATAGGTCACAGACAAGACCAGCGCGATAGTCAACCCCACAACAAACAGTCGTTTCCATTTCAGGATGAGCGCCAGGTGATCCCACAAGCTGGTGGGATGCCTTTTGGTCTCCGACATGCTGTTCCTCTCTTTTATCGCCGCAGCGCCGAGCGGCGGTCTTCCGGCATGCGCCAGGCAAATCCAAGGGCCGCGAACAGGCCGTCACGCGGTCCGTGTGTTTCTTCTGTATAGCCGACTGCCGCGTAAAGCGTGAAATGCTCCAACAGGTCGTACATCACGCGACCGTGCACCTGGAGGGTTTCTTCACGTTTCCCGTCCAGAAAGACGGCCTTTTCGCTCACACGGTTGCGTGCCGGGCCCGTGTCAATCTCCCCGCCGACATCCACCAGGTTTCCATCGTCGTCCACGTAGTTCGCACCGTGCCGAAGATAATACGCTTCTGTGCCGAAGCGCAGTCTTGCCGGAGCCGGACGCCAGATCACCTGTGCTGCAACACGGTCCGAATTCGGTTCCAGCTGCAGGCCCAACGGCGCGTTCCAGTGTTTGAACGTGTTGATCGGATAAAAGTGGGAGTACATGTACGGCCGGATGCGGGTATATTCCACCAACGCACTCTCAGGCAGCAGGCCGCCCGGTCCGAGCAACTCTGCGCCGATCAACCAGGCATACTTGTTACGATAGAAGGAATCCCCGAGCCGGCCGAATGTCATATCGTCAATCAGCACCGAGATCCAGAACGACGCTCCCGTTACCGGTGTCAGAAGCAGGTCACCACCCAGGAAATTGTTGTCCTGGTTGCCGTTCTCATGCTCTTCGGAGAAGTACACCGAAACCGGGTTGAGGTAGCCCCAGTCGGTCGCACGCTCTCCATAGACGACCGCCTCCTGCAAACCGATGCGCAACCATCGCAACGGCACGAACTCAAACCGGTGCGCCGCGATATGCTTTTCTCGCCGAACCGTGCGAATGTAGCCTCGTTCGGTCGTGTAGAGGGAATCCCGCAACTCCGGGTAGGGTTCCAAATCACCCGCAAGAAAGGACAGCCGGATGCGTTCGCCGATATCAACACCAAGCCGCATATGGGTAAACGGTGACGATTCGCCGGAAAACAGCAGGTTGGCCGTCCGTCCCGGACCCCAGCGTACACGGTCGCGACCGAAAAAAAGATCCAGCGGTCCGTGTTGCAGCAGGAGCCCTGCGGTGTAC
>WJJA01000017.1 GCA_014729955.1 bacterium | reverse complement strand
GTCATGTCCCAGGCACGATCCGGGGTAATGCTGCGTCGGGAAGGTGCGGCTTCGCTGGAATCGGAAAGCGTTTTTTCACTTTGAGTTTCCTCATCGGCAAGCTGCACGTCGGATGGTGCCGGCAGGGTTCCTTCCGAAGCGGTCCCGGTCGGTACGGAGGTCACCTGCATGGGACCCACCATCAGGGCAACTGCAACCGCGCCCGTGGCGATTCCTACACCGAGCCCGGACCATTTCAAGACCGGACGTTCTGTGAGGGATGGTTTTGCGTTCGGGTGGTTTTCGGCGTAAACGCGCATCTGGTAAGAAAAACTGGAAGTAGCCCGAGGTTGGTCAACATCAAGAAGAAATTCCCGTATCCAGCCGTTTTGCTCGGCAAAGGAACGGCAGTAGGGGTCGTCAAAACACATCTTTTCGAGCTGACGAACCTCTTCCGGCTCCAACTCATGGCGGTTCAGCCAGAGTTGTTCAAACTCTTCGACTCGCATCATACCACACACTCTTCGCAAAAGTTTCGGTGTCTTTCTCCCCTGATACGCTTGGAACAACACGTTGGGCTGGTGGACGCCGTTCAGAGTATACCCGCTACAGCTTCACGGCTTCGCCTTGCTTCCAACTCGACCGTAACAAGCAGAACCACACAATTCACATGAAACGGTCCATCAATCGTTCCCGCGATTCACATCCGCGGCAGCACCCCTGGAGCCGTTCCCCCTGTCGAATCGGCTCTCAATCTGACGGTTGCTCACTCGTTGTCTGAAATACGTTCATCACGGCGGTCGGGTTCCCACCCTTCCTGCCCCGGCTCTCTCAGGGCACCGAGACGTTTCTGCAACCGGGAACGCCCTCGGTTCACTCTCGATTTTACGGTACCGACCGGTACGTTCAGGATCTCAGCGATCTCCTCGTAGCTTTTATCCTGAATGTCACGAAGAATAACAGCGCGTTTGTACACATCCGGGAGGCGTGCGATCTCCCGGCCCACCATTTCGCGGATCTCCGCACGGTTGGCATCCATCTCGGGGTCGGAGGTCTCGTCCATCACATCAACCCCTTCCTCCTCCCTGGTCTCGCCGCCGGTGCGAATGTTTACGCTGCGGCGGATCTTCTGACGTCTTAACTCGGTTTTCGCCAGGTTGCCGGCGATGGTATACACCCAGGTCGAGAACCGTGCGACGGTCTTGTACTGTCTCCGGTGCCGCCACACCCGGATGAAGGTGTCCTGAAGAATGTCCTGCACATGCGGACCTGCGTTCACATAACGGGAAATAAAGGTGGTCAGGGGATGCTGGTACCTCTCCACCAGCTCCTCGAAGGCGACGGTATCGTTCTCTTTCACCAGTGCCATCAGTTCTTCGTCGGTTTTCTCTTTCAGCTGCTCTCGTTGGGTGGTCACGGCGTACTCCTTCGGCGTAGTGCAGTGGAGTGAAGCAGAGCTTGAAAAAGAAAGTCGGTGGACTTGGTCGTCGATTTCCGTTCACGGTCCAGGTCGATCACATCCTGCAACGCTTGCAGTGCCTTGTCCGAGGGCAGAGTCTTCAGCATCGTGGACGCCATGCGCCACTGGAAGTCCGTCTTGCCGCTCCAGGCCCGATGACTCGAGGGAATGCGCTGTTGGTCGTAAATCTGCTCCTTCCAGGCCAAACGAAGTCTGCGCCCGATCTGGGACAGGAAGAAACCAGCCTCCTTCTCAAGGTCGAGCGTAACGCCGAAATTCACGAGGTCTCGCATCGCCTCTTTACGTCTTCCCGAGGCGACACGATCGAAAAAGACCCAGATATTCACATCAGGTTGCAGTCCCCACACCACCTGCATGACCTCCAGAGTAATCTCGCCTCCTTCGCCCAGGAGTAAAGACGCCTTTTCGAGTTCGTTCTGAACATCCATCAAGCGGATGGAAGGGTGGCTTACGATCAACTCCAACGCCTCTTCCTGGATTGTAAGACCGTAACGCGAGGTCAACGTTTCCACCCATTTCCGCAACGCAGGTCCCTTCGGCGAATCGCAGGTGATCGTGGGCGCGGCTTTCAAAACTTTCTTGCCCCACGCATTGTTCGCCTCTCCTTCGTACAGCATCAGAAAAAACGTGTCGGGCGATGGTTGCGAGGCATATTCCAGCAGATACTTTTGCAATGCTGTCCCGGCCAGTTCCGTATGCTTCAGGATGACAACACGCACGGATGCCATCATGGGAAGCGCCTTCAGAGCTGCAGAGAGATCCTGTGGTGCAATACTGTCCGCATGGAAGATATCGTAGTTAAAATCCCTGGTCGCATCGTCCACGAAACGTTCCTGCACAATGCGGATCAGTTCATCGAAGAGGTAGACCTCTGCGCCCGAGGCGAAATAGACCGGTTTGGCCTTACCCGCCTCTGCTGTCTTCCGAAATTCATCTACTGAAAGCGCTTTCGCCATGAGGGATCCTAGCCTTCAACCATCCAATCGGCCTTAGATGAGAAGATACGCATTATGCCGCTTCTCCATACTGCAGTTGATAGAGTCGCTTGTAAATGCCGTCCGCGGCTATCAACTCTTCATGAGACCCCTGCTCCGCAAGCGCACCCTTGTGAAAGACAAGGATCGTATCCGCCCGGCGTATGGTCGCCAGGCGATGCGCAATTACGATGGAGGTCCGATCTTTAAAGAGTGTTTCCATTGCCTGCTGAATCAACGCTTCTGTCTCCATATCCACCGAGCTTGTTGCCTCATCGAGGATAAGGACAGAGGGATTACGGATCAACGCTCTCGTGAACGCAATCAGCTGCTTTTGCCCGCTCGAGAGTGTCGCGCCCCGCTCCATCACAGGTTCATCATACCCTTTCGGCAAAGATTGGATGAACTGATCCGCCTGCAGCATCTTCGCCGCACGTTCGACCTCTTCATCGCTGAAATCGTCACCTAAGGTAATATTGTCACGAATGGTGCCGCGGAAAAGGACAACATCCTGCTGAACGATCGCAATGTTGGAACGCAGCTCATGCAGGCACCAGTCCCGCACGTCCATATCGTCAACGAGCACCTGTCCTCTGGTCGTTTCATAGAACCGTGGGATCAGGTTGGATACCGTGGTCTTCCCCGCCCCGGTCGCACCGACTATCGCGACGCGCTCTCCCGGCTTTATCGCAAATGACACATCCTTCAGCACATAATTTTCATCGGTGTAGGCGAAGGAAACATCCTTGAACTGGACAGCCCCTTCGATCCGCTTGCAAACCAGCGGTGCCTCCGGTTCACGGATATTCACCTCGGTGTCGAGCAGGTTGAATACCCGCTCAGCGGATGCCATCCCGGCCTGGAAAATATTGTATTTCTCCGTGAGATCGCGTATCGGTCGGAAAAAGCGTTCGGAATACTGGAAAAACGCGACCAGTGCACCGAAGGTGAGCGCATCGTCCAGGATCAGCACTCCGCCTCGCATCAGGATGAGAGCCGTTGTCAGCGCGCCGATGATTTCCATCAACGGAAAGAAGAAGCTGAAGAGTGCCACGGTTTGCAGGTGGGCTGCGCGAGTGCGCGCATTGACACCGTGAAAATTGGTATCCGCCGGTCCCTGGTGATTAAATAGCTGCACCAGGCGCATTCCGGCCAGATGTTCCTGGAGGAACGCGTTAATAGCCGCGACTCGTACACGAACATCACGAAACGCATCCCGCAGCTTCAATCGGAAATACAGTGATGCGAAAAACAGCAACGGGATGACGGAAATCGCCACCAGGGCCAACTGCCAGTTCATCCAGAACATCGCGATCATGATCGCGATCAGGGTCAGCAGATCACCCAGCACCACGACAATGCCGCTCGAGAAAATCTCACTCAGAGTTTGGACGTCGCTGGTCACTCGTGTGACCAGGCGACCGACGGGATTTCGATCAAAGAAGGAAGAATCCTGCGTCTGCAAGTGATGGAATACTTCCCTGCGCAGATCGTACATCACATTCTCGCCCACGCGCCCTGTGATCAGGGTTTGCGCGATGCGAGCCCCGGTAACCACCAGCGCGACACCAAGATAGGTGAGCACGATCCAGATCAGACCCGAGAAGTCGTTCTTAGCGATATGATTGTCAATGGCTCGTTTGGTGAGATACGGCATCAACTGCTCAAGGCCCGCACCGATCAGCAGCAGGACCAGGCTGATGATCACCGTCCTGGTGTAGGGTTTGACATAGGTCAGCAGGCGACCGACGAGTTTTTGATCGTATACCCTGCCCAGGTTGGCTTCTTCATGGATGGAGGCGGTGTTCATGCGGCGTCCTCCAGTTCCCGGGCCAGTTTCTGCCTTCTCAGCAGCTGCGCATACAAGCCGTCTTCACGCGCGGCGAGTGTCGCGTGATCTCCGCGCTGGATGACACGTCCGTCTTCCAGGACGAGGATTTCATCCATATCGTGCACGGTTGAGATCCTGTGTGTTACCACAATGGCGCTGCGATCTGCCATATACTTTTTCAGATTCTTGACAATCGCTTCTTCGGTGTCCGCATCCACCGCGCTGAGGGCATCGTCCAGTACGAGGATATGCGGTTTCATCAGTACGGCCCGGGCAATGGAGACTCGTTGCTTTTGTCCGCCCGAGAGCGTGATCCCTCGTTCACCTACCTCGGTGTCCAGGCCGTTGGGAAACTGTGGCAGATCCTGCGCAAGTCGGCTGATTTCGAGTGCTTCTTCGATGTCCTTATCGGTAATATCAGGGCGAGCCATCGTGATATTCTCGCGGATGGATGTGCTGAACAGAAGCGGCTCCTGTGTCACGAAACCGAATTCTTCACGTAACCGTGCAACCGGCCAATCCAGAATGTTCACACGTCCGATTTCAATCCTGCCCCCTTCCGGCTCATACAATCGTGCCAGCAGGGATATGATCGTGCTCTTGCCGGAACCGACTCGTCCGACAATACCGACCGACTTGCCGGGTTGAAGATGGAAACTGACCTCCTCCAACGCACGGCTTTCCGCTGAAGGGTAGGTATGGGTGACACGGTCAAACCGGACCTCGCCGTGCACCACACCGTCCGGGATCGGATCGTCGCGCACTTCGATTTCCGGTTGTCGTTCAAACAGCTCCAGGATTCGTTGCAGCGAGGCTGAACCACGTTGCACCAGGCCGACCACCCACCCAAGGCTGATCATCGGCCAGGCGAGAATGTTGAGGTAGCCGATGAATGCGACAAAGTCGCCCAGTTTGAGAGTACCCTGAATAATCTTGTACCCGCCTAACAGCAGGATACCGGATGTGGCGAGGCCGAAGATGATCATGATGAGCGGAAAGAAAACCCCGCGCAAGATCACCAGGCGCATGTTCTTATCAAAATAGGTTCGGCTCGATTCCGCGAAGCGACCTTCCTGAAACTGTTCCTGCCGAAATGCTTTCACCACACGAATTCCGTTCAGGTTCTCCTGGCTTACGGCGGACAGATCAGAAAAGGCCTCCTGGGATTCACGCGAAGCTTTGTGCAGACGCTTCCCGATGTAAAAAACGACAACCGCCATCACGGGCACCACACCACCTACCAAAAGGGTGAGCTGTGGATTGATTGCGATCATCAGGCTGATCCCGAACGCCAGACCAAACACGGTATTGGTGGCATACATCAACGCCGGCCCGATGACCATCCGTACCTGTTCGATATCCGAAGTGCTCCGTGTCATCAGATCCCCGACACGGCTGCGATCGTAGAAGGCGGGTTCCAGTTTGACCAGGTGTCGAAACAGATTCTGCCTGAGATCGAATTCGACATGCCGGCTGGCACCAATGATCAAACGTCGCATGAAGTAACGGAAAAAGCCCGCCGCGACAGCGACACCCAGGAGAAGACCGGCATATTGCAGCAACCGATGTACGTCGATCGAACCCTCGAGACGGTTGATCGCTTCACGCAGCACCCAGGGCTCCAGCATACGGAACCCGTTGGCGAGCAACACGAAGAACAATCCAACGAGAACTCGAACTCGGTAAGGACGGAAGTATGGAAGTATATGGCGAAAGACCTTCAATGTCGTTCCAGTAGGATAATGAAAGCCGAATCCTTGCTTGAGATGAAAGATGGTTTCCGGTGCCTGACCGGAACTTATTAAGTAATACTAAAATCCGCGAGACGGCAAAGCTGGAGAGCTCTTTTGGGCGGGATATGGAGTACGCTTATATTATAGCATTGAACATACACTTTTACGGGAGCAATCCGACATATGCTGAGTCGCATTCAACAATGGTTTACGGTTCTGTACGGTGTCCTATCCGGCTTCATGGTTCTAGGCCTCTACCTCGTGAAGCGCCGTTACCCCCCAAGCCGGAGGGATGATTTCCCTTCCATCGCCGTGTGCGTGGCAGCGCGAAATGAAGAGAAGAACCTTCCCTTCCTGTTGGAATCGTTGTCGCGACAGGAATATCCGGTTGACAGGATCCAGTTCTTCATCGTAGACGACAGCAGTGAAGATGAGACGGAACGCATCATCCGGGAATGGGAGCAGAAGGACGAACGTTTCCACTACGTCGAGCCGGATACAAACTCATCGATCGCGAGCCCGAAAAAACGGGCATTGGACACCGCGATACGCATGGCTGACGCGCAGTGGATTGTTACCACGGACGCCGACTGCCGTCCCGGGCCTCGGTGGTTGCTGTCGATGGCCAATTACATGGGACCGGAAACCGTGGCCGTCGTCGGGTATTCTCCCCTGCACGGCGCCCGCAATCTGCCCGGTCTTTTGCTGATGGGCGAATCATGGTCGTCCGCCGCCCTGGCGGCTGCCGGCATAGGACTCGGCTTCCCGTTCAATTGTTTCGGACGGAATTTCGCCTTTCGACGCACACAGTTTATCGATCTTGGTGGATATGGTACGGACGGCAAGGTCGCATCCGGAGACGATGATCTTCTGCTGCAGAGATTATCGATGCGGACAGATATGCGCATTCGTTTTGCCGATCACCCGGATTCTTTTGTGCCGTCCTATATCGACGATTCTCACAACGCTCTGAACACGAAAGCCCGGCACATGTCTGTCGGTCTCCGCTATGCGCCGGGGTGGATCCTCATCGGATTGATCGGTAATCTGCTCTTCATGGGGCTCGCCCTGCTGACATTGCTGATTCCATTTCTACCATCCGAACAACGTCGAATCAAACGCCTCTGGAAAACCAAGTGGGTCCTGGACAGTTTCATGGCCCTTTCCGCCGTGAACCTGCTGGGTAGTCCCTGGCGCGGCGTTCTGGCGATGATCACCATGACGGTTGCACCGTTCGCATTCTGGATCATCTGGCCGCGCGCTCTGTTTATGCCGATCCAGTGGAAAGGGCGCACGTTCGCAAAGGGAAACCGGGCCGGCTGATCGATGAAACCATCCTTACCCACGTTGAAGGAACGGGTTCAATCCTTTCTCGACCGTGTATTCGGGGAACAGACGGATGCTCTCTCGCCTGAGCCGGACCATCCGAATCGAGGGATGGATCATAAGCAGACGGGTTCCGGAAAACGCTGGAAAACCACGCTGGTCTGGGTGGCTAAACTGCTGTTTGCTGCCGCGTTTATTTTCATTCTGATTCGATACATACAGTTTGATCGAATTCGCGACACCTTGAGCAATGCCAACGGCCTCTTCCTTTTAAGCGGCCTGCTGTTGATGCCGCTCAACATACTTTGCCAGTCTCTTCGATGGCGCCTGTTGATCGCCTCCGAAGTGCAAGAGGTATCATTCTTCAAAGTCACAGCAAGTGTTCTGGCGGGGTTCGCGTTCGGATTGATGACTCCGGGCAGGACGGGCGAAATCATTCGTGTTATGCTGCTGAAGGTGCCGTCCAAAATCCGACTGGCCGGGCTTCATCTGTTGGACAAACTGTTCC
>WJJA01000131.1 GCA_014729955.1 bacterium | reverse complement strand
TGACATTATCTTATTGTTACTATAGTTTTTAGAAAAGAATGTTCTCTCCATTCATGAAATATTCGGGCTGGAAGCAGTGATGCCGCAAGCAAAACGCCATTATTCGACAGCCTGTTGCCCTAAAATGACAAAATGGGGCATTGTTTTCGAGCATCGCAATAGTGGCGGTGTCGCTCGGGCTTGTGCGCCTCAGACGTAATCGCCGACGCCGGGGAGGTTGTCCGCGTTCCGTAAGGTCTTGCGACGCGAAGCTTCGTGTGACCTGACGGCCCTTTCGCCCACTGCCTCTAAAATCCGGGCCAAGGCACGGGCCACCCTTCCTGCTCGGCGCCGCAACCACTGCCCTGCCACCCATCTCGTACCATGTTCGGAACGAGGAGACGCAACTCACCTATTCCATCTGCTTACGTGAAGCGATCCACTTGTCAGAGCACGTAGTGAGGCATGCGCGACTCAATCGTATTACATTGCTACTTACATGTTTTTGAAAGAACGAACGTAACGCAAACGAAGGAGACGGGGCATGGCGCGCACGGGACGATGGCTGCTTCTGTTCGCCTTGGCGATACTGTCGGCGACACCGATATGGGCACAAGGTATTGAAGGCAAAACAGCGCCGGACTTCACACTGAAAGATATTGACGGTGATCGGATCTCCCTGGCGGACCTGACCAAGGACGGTCCGGTGCTGCTGGATTTCTGGGCGACGTGGTGCGTGCCCTGCAAGCAGGCAATGCCGAAACTGGCCGAGATCCATGAAGATTTCGAGGGGGACGGCTTCCAGCTGGTCGCGATCAGCATTGACAACACCCGCAGCCTGAACAAGGTGAAGCCCTATGTTCGCAGCCAGGGCTACAAATTCCCCGTACTGCTCGACACGGACAGCCAGGTTTTGCGCAAGTATCGCGGCACCAGTGTGCCACATACGGTTCTTGTGACGCAGGAAGGCACCATCGCGAAGGTATGGATCGGCTATCATCCGGGCGAGGAGAAAGAGATTCGTGCCGAGATTACGGCCCTGCTCGAAGGAGGGGCGGGCGATTGAGATACCTTGGCATCGGCATTCTGCTCCTGCTGGTTTTTACCCTGACGGTTCCGCCCGTCAGCGCGCAGGAGTTCAACCTGTCCGGCAACAATGAAGTGAAGTGGGCGGACGGCATCGAAACCATCGGCGGCGATCAGCGCACCAAGCGTTACTTTGAAGACCGGTTGAACATAGATGGCTACTACGGCAACCTCAGGCTCGGTCTCCGCTTCACCATGCTGCAGCCGTCCGAGTTCGGCGAAGAACAGACCGGCATGGAAACGCTCGAGAAACGCTTCCTCGAGTACACCGGCTACGACGGCGACCTGTATGTCCGCGCCGGGCATGTCTACACGGTCTGGGGCCGCGGCCTGACCCTGGCGTTGATGGAGGATATCGTGCAGGGCTTCGATTCCGGACTGGATGGTGTTCACGTGAAAGGGCGTACCGAATGGGTCGAAGCGGAGGCGATCTCCGGCCGCAGTGAAGCCGGGTACCTCGGGCTGGTCCGTGAAGCGCAGGCGTCCGGCGCCCATGTGGCGTTCAACCTGCCGTACAATTTCACCCTCGCCGGCCAGGCGCTGCTGGTTACACCGGTCGAAGCTGTGAACAGCTACTCGGAAAGCCGCACATGGGGCGGTTACCTCGCTTATAGTGGTCCGGTTGACGCTCACATCGAGCATGCACAGGAATATGTCTCGGTTTCAGATGATGAAAACCGCGGCACATACGCCGGTTTCAGCACCTACGTCGGCAAGTTCGGGATCTCGCTGGACTACAAGAACTATCTCTATTACCGGTACGGCAGCGGTCTCGGCTCCGGCAGCACCTATTCGCAATCGGTGGATGTGCTGCCGTTCCATTCCGCCCCGATCGTACAGCGCGAATTTACCAGCAACCTGTTCGGCAAGCACCCGCACATCGTTCGGTTCGAGGATGAGGTCGGTGCGCAAGTGGAGGTGACATGGTCGCCGGGTTCGATCGGCACCCTGGTGCTCTCGATGGCACAGTCCAGCGCCCATGAAACCGAAGACGCCTGGCTTCCGTCGCTGAAGGAGGAAGACAGTCCGTACCGTGAAGTGTTCGCCGAACTGCAGTCCTATCCTTCGCCCGAGATATACCTGATCGGCTGGGCCGGATGGAACGAAGAGCTGGTATACTACAATGAAGGTGCGGTGCGCAGTCGTGTCTCGTGGAACAAACGCACGGTGTTGGGCGCCAAGACCGAATACACCTTTAGTCCGGAATGGACCGTGCTCGTCGGGGCTGAGGGCATGAACGTCGAAGAGATCCAGATCGACGACTCTTCCGAAAGCCACCTGGAGGCGCTGCTGAACCTCGGATTCATCTACCGGGCGAATTACAGTGTAACAGCGGCGCTGGAAATGACCGGGGAGGAGAATCCGGACGAGAACCGTGACACCTGGTTCAACGTGCAGGCGCGAGCATTCATCGCCAACCGGCACGAGTTGCTGGTTACCATCGGCCAGGAGCGCGGCGGGCTGGTCTGCACGTCCGGCAAGTGCCGCCTCGTCACCCCGTTCAACGGCGTAAAGGTAACCTTTACGAGCCTGTTCTGATCGAATGAGATACGGTCCGGGCCTTGCAAACTGACGGACGGTCCAGGCAGGGGAGAATTGTGCATCCCGCAATACGAATAGTCGTGCGTGTACTGTTTGTCCTGGTGCTGTTGATCGCCGGGCTGATGGTGGGCCTTACCATCGCCGGGTCGCGTTTGCCGAAGCAGCACGAGGCGACGGTTACGGTGGAGTTTGCGGCGTCCCCGGACACGATCTGGGCGTTGCTGTCCAACCATACGTATGAGCCCCTCTGGAGGCCGGACCTGGAAGGGATCGAACTGATCCGTGAAGACGATGCCGGTGAGGTGTGGGAAGAGCGCTACCGGAACCGTCAAGTCATGCAGATGCGGACCGTCAAACGTGACAGCAGCAAGATGGTGTTGAAACGTGAACTGGTCGGCTCCAACGAGGGCTACAGTGGAAGCTGGACCACGTATATCGATCCATTGCCTGACGGTGGAACGAAAGTGACCATGACAGAGCGGGGAACGATCAACAGCCCGCTCTTTCGAGGAGTGATGAAATACCTGTTCGGTACAGATAGCACGATACGCGGCTATCTGAGCATGCTGGCGGCGCACTTGGGGGAGGAACCGAAGGCGTTGCAGTAACACTCGCGAGCGACTCGGATCTGCAGCGGATTCTGTTCGGGGCCACGTCAGGATCCGCGACGCTTGATCCGGTCCTCCGCAGCACGAACAGGTGTCCACCCGTCGACCATATGCCCCGGTCGGCGGGTGGTTTCGTTTTGTACCGAGAGATTCGTATCAAAATCGGCACAATCTGACCCGCATATTTCACGCGTTCAAACGGTGTCAGATTTGAGGCGCGAAGAATGAAGCTGTATTGCCATACCGCGAATCCTTCGCAACAAAGCAGATGACGCAGTTGGGACCGCCCGAAGGGGGAATGAAAAAATGAGTATGGCCTGGACACAATTCGTGCCGGAGAAAAACGGCATGTCGTGATATTAACGTATTGTTACTATAATTTTTAGAAAAGAATGCTCTCTCCATTTATGAAATATTCGGGCTGAAGCAACCTGATAGAATACGCCTTGCCGGCGTGTTCTCCAATCGATGTCGCTTTCATTGATAC
>WJJA01000130.1 GCA_014729955.1 bacterium | reverse complement strand
TGTGGCCTGGCTCGACGCTGCTTCCAACGGGGAAACGCTTGGCCGGGGAAAACTGGTCCTTGGAAGGCATGCGTCACTTGACGAGTTGCCTCTTCCCCATCGGTCCGCGCCATTGGATGTACCGCCTGAGCTGCAGTTACCTGTCCCGGTACGCCCACCGATTTCTCTGGTTAACTCATGGAGCACGGCGCTATTTAATGAGTTTTACTGGAGGCGTGGCGGTCCGGAGACCGTGCAGGAATCCGTGGAACCGTACACGAAGTTCTTCTATCCACTTGACACGGCTCAAGCCTGGCACCGTTTGTACGGTCGGCGGGGATTTGTTCAGTACCAGTTTGTTGTGCCCGACGATGGAGCATACGAATGCATACAGAAGGTGCTTACCTATTGCATCGAGCAGAAGACGGTTTCTTCGCTTGCCGTATTAAAACGTATGGGACCGGGGCACGGCTTTCTGAGTTTCCCCATGAAGGGATGGACCCTGGCGATGGATATTGCAGTACAGGACAGGCTCTGGGCTGTACTGGATGAGTTGGACCGTATTGTTCTGGACTACGGCGGCAGAGTTTACCTTGTGAAAGACCTGCGACTCAAGCCTGATACATTTCGGCAGATGTACAAGCAGTGGCCGGACTGGCTTGCCGTCAAACGCCAAATCGATCCTGACAATCGCTTTTCGTCAGATCTATCCCGTCGATTGCGGCTGTGTCCTTTGAAGACATGACTTACATACGAAACAGGAGACCATGATGGATACATGGCTGGTATTCGGCGCAACCTCAGGAATTGCGGTCCCTGTCGTTCGACAACTTGCCAAGCGTGGGCATTCACTGCTCCTGGCCGCTCGAGATGAGGAGCATCTCAAGCGCCTGGCCGGCGACCTTCGTGCACGCTACCAGGTTGAAGTTACCACTCTGAACTTTGATGCCAACGATCTTGACGGTGCAGAGGAATGGGTTCGATCTGTCGACAGGGAGCACGGCCCGATTGAAGGTGTTTTCTGGGCAACGGGCTACCTGGGAGATCAGGCAGAGGAACAGGAACGATTTGCCGCCGCAAAGAAATCGATCACGATCAATTTTCTTGCGGCCGTTGCCTACCTCCACCCTGTAGCATCGCTGATGCAAAAGCGAAAACGCGGGCACATCGTTGCAATCGGAAGTGTCGCCGGTGACCGTGGTCGAATGAAGAACTACATCTACGGCTCGGCGAAATCCGCCCTCAACCGTTTTCTGCAAGGCATGATGCAGCGCCTGTACCGTTCCGGCGTAGCGGTAACCATCGTGAAACCCGGGTTTGTGAACACAAAAATGACCCAAAGTCTGGATGACATGTTCCTGGTCGCCGAACCTTCCAGAGTTGCCGCAGATATCGTCCGTGGGATTGAAAAACGATCCGAAGAGGTGTATACGCCGTGGTTCTGGTGGGGAATTATGCACATCATCCGGCATATTCCTGTGAGGCTGTTCAAGCGATTGTCACTCTAAAAAAAGAATCATAAACGCAGAAATGCCCGGACGGCCATTTGCCCGGGCATTTCTCTATCAAAGGTTCAGGATGAACAATCAGAAGGTCATGCGGAGGTGATTCTGCAGCTGTCGGATAATCAGCAATGCATCAGCGCCGCCCACGGTTTCTTCCGGCTTGAACGTTCCGTCCATGTAAGCGGTCATAATCCCACGATCCACACACAACGCTGCAGCATTGTAGGTTGCCAGGCTGCTGCGCATGTCTTTGAAACGTGAATTTTCCCCGATGTACTTCGTTGCGAGGTCAGGTTCATCGAACGCGAAAATGACAATGTTCTGCAGGAAGAGCGCATATTCCCCGCGCGTCATGTTTTCGTCCGGATACCACTTGCCGTCCGGATAGGTTTCCATGATGCCGAGGTCGATCACCTGCTTGATCCAGCTCTTGGCCCAGTGATTCTGGACATCCGAAGGTAACTGATCGCCTTTGGGAGCCGGCGCCCCAGGCACCTGGTTGTAGTCGGTCGGTGCCGAGAAACCTGTGTCATATTCCTTCGGTCGCTTCTTCTGCAACACTTCCTGCAGTTTCAGCTCTTCCATGAAGAGAACCGCGAGGTCGGCACGATCAATCACTTCGAGCACGGCAATTTTCTTACCGACCATCGTGCCGGGTGCTGCACGAACAATCTTCTGCACGATGGCGTACTGCTTGTCTGCACGTTTCGACCATTCGTCCTTGTTCTCTATGACTTTGGTAAACATGCTTTCCGCGCCACGGAACTGGTAGGCCATTTTTTTCTTCATGCCCCACCAGAAGTAGACCTCGGAGTCGTTGGGAGCCAGTTCAGCAGCCTTTTCGAAATCCTTCTCGGCTTTCTTCTCCCAGTTGTCCGGTTTTGCCATCATCTTGACACGGCCGCGGGCGACAAAGGTCCATGCGTCCTTTGCGTCGTTCTTCTCCACACCCTGGTCTGCCAGTTTCATGGCTTCATCGTAGTTTTCGAGGTATGCCTCGACCAGGGCATGACCGCTGTAGGCACGCCCATAGTTAGGGTTCAGCGCCTTGGCACGGTTAAACGATTCACGGGCGCCGCTGTAGTTATCCTGTTCCAGCAACCTGTTACCCTGTCGGAAATGGTACTGCGGGGTATCCAGTTCCGATTCTTTCTGAATGGCCTTTTGCCCGCAACCCATCGCAAACAGCAATACCGATGCGACCAGCAGACTCAACCCAGTGTACACATAGCGTCTCATGGTTCCGACTCTCCCTTTTTCGGACTCAGTCCACAACAAATATCACACGGCACTGCTGGAGGAACTTGTAGTTCTGCGATACACCATGCAGCATCGAAGCGCTTTCGCTGTCGATCACGGCATCGGTACGATTGGCGCCGGAGGCATCGACCGCCCTGACAACCATCGGGCTTCCGGCGACACGTTCGTTCGTACGCGCCTGGTCGATGTTCTTCGCGTACCCGACCATGCCGTTCTTCACTGCCCATTCACGGTCAACAATTCGGCTGCCGTATACTTCATCACCGTTTTGCGACAGAACGCGCGGGGCGATCGCAGGACGCAATCCCAGACCTTGTGCATCTACTACAAGCCCGGTGTATGTTTTCGGCTGATTGACGGGACCGGTGTTCATGGGCGGCGACATCCCTGTCTGCGGCGGCAGAACGGCATCATACAGACGACCCTGTCCGTTTAAGGACATCTCTACCGTCACTTCAATCGACCCATCACTCATGTAAACCGGATCACCGACGCGGCGATAGTTCTGCACTACACCCTGCACTCGGGTTCGAATCACGTCGGATGTCGTCATGAAGTTCTCGACCGTGGTTTCTGAGCTTAACTGCAAACCCTTGATCGTTCCGAGCAACTGGCGCAAGGCATCCATTTCAGCGGCTCGGATCATGCCGGCTCGCCCGCCGACACCTCCGGGAACGGCGATACCTGTCGCCCGAACAACCTGATCGGACCAATTGACCTGTCCAGTGCCGTTGTTCATGCTTTCTGTGACACCCTGTGCATGGAGCTGCGACATCGTGCCGGCGAACAAGACCGTTAGAATTGCGACTACCAGGATGCGTCTCATCCTGAACCTCCGCTGTGAAGACAACAACTCGAAAATCCGCAGTAGGGGATCAATCACCCTGTTCAATGTTGAATGACGCAAGTTACAACGATTCGAACGGCAACGCCACACCCCGCGTCCTTCCTTCCCAATCCAAATCAGTGTTGCAACCTGGTGGAGAGCTTGATACGCTCCGCCCAAACAGTAACCGAGCAAAACAACGGCCAGTTTTAACCGTGAATCTCCAGACTGGTTCGACATCAGAGTAAGAGATTGTATTTGCAGTTTATAGCTTCCGTTCCGCAGGATATGCATTATTGAAAAACTTCGAATCTGAGCGGGTCCGGCCTCTATCCCAAAAATGGATTGTGAATCAACGGCGACACCTGTGGTAGTGCGCGCACGGATTTGGGTCGATTGCATTACCCGCCGGGGTCAAGGCTGCTTCCATCATCTTGACAACATGGCCTGAAAGCCTTACCTTCTAAATCACATCGCGGGGTGGAGCAGTCTGGTAGCTCGTTGGGCTCATAACCCAAAGGTCGCGGGTTCAAATCCCGCCCCCGCTACAAGGTAAAGGGTCGGTGAAGAACCGGCCCTTTTTGTGTGCTATGCATCCGGGTTTTTACAGCTGCAATTCATGCCAGGCATTCCACAGCTGATCGTAGGAATCATACAGATCCTGGCTGATGACCTTCACATCCCCCACCACGGGCATAAAATTGGTATCCCCGTTCCAACGCGGCACGATGTGCATGTGGAGGTGTTCCTCCAGGCCCGCGCCGGACACTCGACCAAGATTGTATCCCAGGTTGAAGCCATGCGGACCAAGGCTTTTGTGCATAGCATCGAGGCTCTGTTGAACCAACCGATGCATCTCCCCCGCCTCTTCCCCGCTCACCTGCCGCAGATCATGCACATGACGATTCGGCACGACCATGAGGTGACCGTTTGAATAGGGATAACGGTTCAATATCACAAATGCTGAGTCACCTCGGAATAAAACGAGGTTGTCCCGATCCATGGCGGAATCGTCACGCAATGCATCGCAGAGGAAGCAGTCATGGACGCCGTCTTTGCTTGCTTTGATCCAGGGATAACGCCACGGGGCCCACAGGTTCGAAGGCATGTTCCACCCTTGAGTAATACCTAGCAGTGAAGTATGGCAATTGGAAAGCTATCGGGAAAGGCCGACTCATGCAAACGGCGCAAAGCCGTTATGCTCCGCGCCGCAAAATAGCTTGCAACGATAAAAGGATCAGCCTTCCGCTTTCTCCTTTTCATGTTCTTCGACAAGCTTGGCCTGGATGTCACCCGGCACTTCCTCGTAATGGGAAAACTTGCGACGGTGCATCCCGCGGCCCGAAGTCAACGAACGCAGGGTGTTGGCATATTTATAAAGCTCTGCGAGCGGGATGGTCGCCTTGATCAGTTGCCATTTTCCTTCGCTGTCCATACTGGCAACTTTCCCGCGACGTGATGAAATATCGCCCATTACATCGCCCATATTCTCCTGCGGTACCTTGATCTCAACTTCGTAGACGGGTTCGAGAATGACCGTCTTACTGTTTTTCACCGCCTCCTTGAAACCGATAGAACCGGCCATCTTGAAGCTGAACTCGTCCGAGTCGACAGTGTGATACTTCCCGTCAAACACGGTCACCTTCACATCGACCACCGGATAGCCGGCAACGACTCCCTTAGTCATCGTTTCCTGCACCCCCTTGTCCACGGCCGGAATGAACTGACGCGGAATCGCACCACCGACAATCTCATCTACGAACTCGTAGCCTTCGCCGCGAGGCATCGGTTCAATCCGCAACCAGGCAAGCCCGAACTGACCGCGTCCGCCGGATTGTTTCTTATGCTTGCCCTCCGCTTCTGCCTTCGTCTTGATGGTCTCACGATACGGAATCCGTGGCTCAACCAAGTGAGCCTGCACACCGAACCGTTCCTTCAGTCGGCTCAAAATCACTGCAAACTGCGCATCGCCCTGGCCCGACAGAATGGTCTGTTTCAATTCGGGGTCAAAGGTAACGTTAAACGTTGGATCAGCTTTCTGCAGAATCTGGAGACCCTCACCCAGCTTGTCCTCATCGCCTCCTCCTGCGATCACCGCGGCGCGAATGCCGGGCTCGGGGAAGTGAGGTTCTTCAATCAGAACTTTGTGTGCAGGATCGCACAGCGTATCTCCCGTATGGGTGTTTTTCAGCTTTACAAGGACACCCATATCTCCGGCGGAAACATGATCGACACCCTTGCGTTCCTTCCCCTGCGAGAAATACATCTGGTTAATCTTCTCCATGCCGCCCGCAGAGGTATTCGCCAGTTCGTCACCGGACCGGATCGTGCCGGAATAGACCCGCATGTAGCTCATTTCACCGATGTGCGCTTCGGTCGTGGTCTTGAATACGAGTGCTGCGGACGGGGCATTCGCATCCGGCTTCAATTCAACATCTTCACCGGTTTCCGGTACCTTCCCCGTTTCGATGCCCATTTCTTCCGGGGAAGGTGCGTAATCGATCAGGAACTGGGCCAACTCCTGCATACCGAACTGCGGCACCGCTGCACCGCACAGAACCGGATGGAGCGTTCCATTGCGAATACCGGCTTTCAGGCCTTTCAAAATCTCATCCTGCGTCAATTCGCCGGCATCGAAATATTTCTCGAGCAGATCGTCATCTGCTTCGGCGGCACGCTCCATCAACGTTTCGCGCAGCTCAGCCGCCTTGTCCTGCAAGTCTGCCGGGACATCGCCTTTTGTGGTCTTTCCTCCCTTTTCGAAGGTCAGAAGTTTCTGCCCCAGCACATCAATCACCTGGTTGAAAGCAACGCCGGGATTGACAGCATAGTGAATCGCAGCCGTATTTCCGAAGGTGTTCTCGAGTTGTTCCAACACTGCATCGAAGTTGGCGTTTTCCTTGTCCATCTGGTTCACAAAGAAGCCACGAGGTACTGCATCATCCGTGGCGAACTGCCAGACCTGTTCCGTGACCACTTCAAGACCGGATACTCCATGCACAACCGTCATCGCAAAATCGCTGACGTGCAGAGCACCTTTGACTTCCCCGATAAAATCGCTGAAGCCGGGTGTATCGAGCAGGTTGAACTTGTGATCTTTGTATTCAGCAGTCAGCAGTGAAGTCGCGATAGAACTCTTACGCTCGATCTCCTCCTTCGTGAAATCGGAATGGGTGGTACCTTCATCGATACTCCCCATGCGATCGATGGCCTTCATCGCAAAGAGCAGCGCTTCGGTCAACATCGTTTTTCCGCATGCGCCGTGACCGATGAAACTGACATTACGAATGGCCTCTGGGCTATACTCCTTCACTGCTTCCTCCTATGCCCCGGTCTGGGATGGTTGTTGGTTTGCGATAAGCCGTAAAGTTAGCGTTGAGCTAGGGATAGGTCAAGGGTTTACGGGACGGTTTCTCCCGTCAGGCCACAGCTCCCGGTTTCGCACGACGAGCAGCCTCCAATTCGTTCGCAAGGAACTGACCGGTATAGCTTGCCTCGACCTTAGCCACTTCCTCAGGTGATCCCGATGCGACCAACGTCCCTCCCCGGTGCCCCCCTTCGGGACCTAAATCTATAACCCAATCTGCCGTCTTGATCACATCCAGATTGTGCTCGATTACAATCACCGTATTGCCTTTTTCCACAAGCCGGCTCAGCACATCGAGCAACAGTCGCACATCTTGAAAGTGCAAGCCTGTCGTCGGTTCATCAAGAATGTAGACGGTATTGCCCGTGGCGACTTTGCTGAGCTCAGACGACAGTTTGACACGTTGCGCCTCACCACCGGAAAGAGTAGTTGCCTGCTGTCCGAGGTGAATGTATCCAAGCCCGACATCTTTCAGTACCTGCAGTTTCCGTGCGAGGGTGGGAATGGGTTCGAAAAACTCGTACGCCTCTTCCACGGTCATGTCCAGAACATCTGAGATCGAGCGGCCCTTGTACTTGATTTCAAGGGTCTCTCGATTGTACCGCTTCCCTTTGCAGGTTTCACAGGTCACGTAGACGTCAGGCAGGAAATGCATTTCGATTTTGATGATGCCTGCCCCCTGACATGCTTCGCAGCGCCCGCCCTTGACATTGAAGCTGAAACGGCCGGGTTTGTAACCACGTGCTCTCGCTTCAGGCACCTGGGTAAAGATGTCACGAATGCCCGTGAAGATGCTCGTGTACGTAGCCGGGTTGGATCGCGGCGTTCGTCCGATCGGGGATTGATCGATATCGATCACCTTATCGATATAGTGCAGTCCTTTCAGATCGTCGTAAGGGAGGGGTACACGCCTCGATCCCATCAATGCACGGGCAAGTGCGGGGTATAGTGTTTCATTGACCAGGGTGGATTTCCCACTGCCGCTGACTCCCGTAACAACAATAAAACTACCCAGCGGGAAGTCCACATCGATTCGCTTGAGATTATGTCCTTGCGCACCCTTCAGCCTGAGTTTCTTTTTTCCCGGTTTCCTTCTCTTATCGGGGAGAGCAATTACTTCCGCACCGGAAAGAAATTTTCCTGTGAGGCTGTCCGGATGAGCCGCCACTTTCTGCGGCGGTCCTTCCGCAACCACTGCACCGCCGTGCCGCCCCGCTCCCGGACCGAGATCGACCACCCAGTCCGCCCGTTCGATGGTCTCCTTGTCGTGCTCGACAACAATGACCGTATTGCCCAAATCGCGGAGGTGCTCGAGTGTGCTGATCAGGCGGGCGTTGTCGCGCTGGTGCAATCCGATGGAAGGCTCGTCCAGGATGTACATAACACCGACAAGCTGGCTCCCGATCTGGGTTGCGAGGCGAATCCGCTGTGCTTCGCCCCCCGACAGACTGCCTGCGGAACGATCCAGGGTAAGATAATCCAGGCCGACATTAAGCAGAAATCCAAGCCGGGCATGCAGCTCCTTGCGAATCTGATGGGCGATCTTCTGCTGCTGTTCATTCAGTTGCAGGTTGTCGAAGAAGTCCTTGGCTTCATGAATAGAAAAGGATGTGGCCTGTGCGATATTCCTGCCGTTGATCCAAACAGCCAGGGATTCCTCTTTCAGGCGGGCGCCGCCACAGGTCTGGCACGGAACCTTACCCATGAAGCTCTCAATCCACTCGCGGATATGAGAACTGTTGGTCTGCTTGTAACGGCGTTCCAGGTTGGGAATAACCCCTTCCCACTTCGCTTCATGGTCCCATACACCTCGACCCGTACTACCTTCTCGTTCCCAGCGAAATCGAATCTTGTCCGGTGATCCGTACAGGATAATATCCTGGTGAGTTTTCTTCATTTTTTCCCAGGGAATGTCCATGGAGAAGCCGTAATGGTCTGCCACCTTCTCCAGCATTCGGAAATACCAGGCATCGCTGGGAGTACCAAAGCTGGCAACAGCACCTTCCCGG
>WJJA01000129.1 GCA_014729955.1 bacterium | reverse complement strand
AGTGCGTCAGATGCGAGGCGCGAAGGATGAAGCTGTATGGCAATACCGCGAATCCTTCGGAACAAAGCAGATGACGTGCTTGGGACCGCCCGAAGGGTGAATGAATAAATGGGTTTTTCTCTTTTACATCTGGGTACAAACCGTCGCCGGGAGGAAGTGACAAATTGGGGAACATCTTCCTGTAAAACCAGTCCTTACCATAGCTCGCTTTCATCATTCATGAAATATTCGGGCTAAACAATCACATTGCGTGCAGTATGCAATACCACGAGGTCTTTTCCTGGTCAATGATTGACACATAGACGAAAAAAAACGGCCGCTCCAACCTCGGAGCGGCCGATCTATGCTTGTTTAAGCCTGTGTAGTACCTATTCAGCTTCACGCGAGAGGTTCGATTCACGTTGGGCTTCCAGCTTGGGCACCACACCCTTGTTGAAGAAGACCAGCGCCACAGCGGTCAGGAAACCGACCAGGCCGAAGATCACCCACATCAGTTCGGGCGAGTTCATGCCGCGAGCGATCTTTTCATAGCCCCAACCGGACAGGATACCGCCGAAGAGGTTCCCCAGGGCCATCGATACAAAGTAGTATCCCATGAACAGGGCTGTCTTGTCTTTCGGCGCAATCCGTGCGACATATTCCTGGCTCTTCGGGCTGGCGATCATCTCGCCAAAGGCGAAGATGACAATCGCCACAATCACCAGGATACCGGTCAACGCCAAAGAACCGGCGGCAATGCCGAGCCCTGCGACAATCGTACCAACAACCAGGACCGGGAAGGGTTTCCAACGGTCGATAATGCTCGAGACAAGGATCTGGAACACGATGATCGAACCGGCATCGATGTTGATGATGTATTCCGGGTTGACCTGGCGGTATGCGTTCGCCCATTCCTGTGCGGTCGGATAAAGCGCTGCCACTCGCTGTGTGGAAGCCATCACCGCTTCAACCGGCAGATTCATGGTCTGTGCCAGTGCTGCGGCATTCGCCTGCAAGGCTTCAAACGTGGGAGTGTCCATTTGCAGCGTCGGCTGAATCACTTCGTCAAGGATCATCCGGCCGCTGACCGTATCCAGCTGACTCAACGGATACTGCAGGGTCGTCCAGGCTCCGCCTTCACCCATGAAGAGCGGTTGCAGCACCTCAGTAACTTTGCTCGCCGGCACCTCGAATTCCGTAGCCCATTGCTGCGCTGTGTTCATCAGGATGCCGGAATCAATCGCACCTCCCCCGGCCGCCAACTGCTGGAAGGTCTGCTGAATCTCCTCAATCGGCACCTGCACCTTGTAGTGCACAAGTTTGAAGTAGATCTCCTGGGCGACCTCCGGGTTCGCCACCGGGCCGTACTCGGCGATCAGCTCTCCGGTCACCTTCGCCAGCCCTTCCACGTTCACATCCGCCAGGAAATTCACCACACCCTGCCCGAAAATCCCGAGGAAATTCACCAGGTCGCCGGTGTCAACGAAGTCACGAATGAACTCCGGCATGGTGATGAAGATCTGCTGGAAGCTGGACCAGAAACCGGTCAGGATCAGCAGGTACAGCACGAACGGCCAGTTGCCGATCTTCGGCTTTTCAATGTGCCATGCCTTGCCGGTAACGGTCTCGTGGTCTTCCTTCTTTTCCTGCGCAGTGGATTTGCGGAACATGAGAATGCCCATCACCACAATCCACAATACCGCAAGGATGAGCGGGGTCTGCACCTCGGAGAACTGGAGACCGTCCTTCCAGTTCACCAGGCCGCCCAATGCCAGGATTCCGACTAGATAAGGCAGCATCGCGATCACGCTGATCTTGCCGTTCAGCACCAGGTTGATCAGGATCCACGCCACCGATGAGACAAGTGTCCAGGTCCACGGCAGCCATTCACCGCCGGCCAGCATGAACAATACAATCACCGGCACCACCGCCAACGCAAAGCGGCCGTTTCCCAGCACCTCCTGGGCGTCCAGCAGCACTCGTTTCAGGCTGCGCTTCTCGCCGGAAGAGGATTCCGTGGTCGGTTCCTTGTAGAAGAACAGGGTCGGGATGAAGTTCAAACCGATCCAGACCGCGGACATGATGAAGACCCATTCCCATCCGAGACGAGTCCGTACGGCGCCGGCCACAAACGGACCAATGAAGCCGCCGACGTTCACAATCGTATAAAAGATTCCGAACCCGATGCCGCGGTTGGTATCGTCGGTGGTCTTCCCCACTGTACCGACAACGACCGGCTTGAAGGTTGCCGCACCGACCGCCACCAGCAGGAACATGCCGAAGAACGGCCAGAAGCCGGTCACCTGCCCGAGCAGGTAGTAAGCCGGCGTCATGATCGCGAACGCCACCAGGAAGGTGTTGCGGTAGCCGTACCGGTCCGCCAAAGCGCCGGTAATCACCGGGAACAGGTACAGCAGGAACGGGATGATACCCTGCAGAATCCCGCGTTCAATACTGCTGAAACCCAGACCGCCCTGGGCGACCGGGCTGGTCATATAGAGCGATGATACAGCGAAGAACCCATACCACGCCATCCGCTCGAAAATTTCCATCACGTTCGCGACAAAGAACGTTGCCGGAAACTTGCTCCTCTTCCTTTTTCCTTCCGCCATCGCTGCCTCACGGTCTAAGGATTGTCTGGTTCGAAGTGTTGGAAGATACAAACGATAAGGGGTGCTGTAAATACATGGGGAGACGGAACTCGGATTGTTCCGATCAAAACAACACAACCCGCCGCCCTTTCGGCGCGACAGGTTGTGTCGGCTGGTGGGCCGTCTCAGATGCATCGAATGATATCATCCGTCAGGTCACACTTGCCTGCGGCAAGCAAGACCTGACGGAACGGTAGGATCGAATCACTCACAGTACGAGAAACGGTCCACTAGTCGTATCCACGTGCCGCCTACTTGATCAGCAACAGCTTCTCCACACGTCTCGCTTCCCGCGTCTGTATCTCGATGAAATAGGTACCGGACGGCCGATGCATCAGGCCGCCGGGATGCATCTCATGCTGTCCCGCTTCAACGTGTTCAAGTGAACGGTGCCATACCTCACGACCCAGCATATCGAACAACCGAACATCAACCGGACCGGGCACACTCAGATGATACGTCAGACGCACCGCGCCGTTGGTCGGGTTGGGATGCAGGGTGAAGTCCAATGCAAACGGCCGACCGGCCGGCTCCTCCGCCGATCCATCCTGATCCGTGATTTCATACAGGCTTAATCCCTTGTCATGGGCAAACAGCACACGGGTTCCGGACAGTTTTGCATCGGTAACATTGTAGGGAACGATGGTACTTGCGAGCACTTCAAGCTCCCAGCCGCTGTAATCCCACAGGATTACATTTGTGATTTCTTCACCGACATCCACCATGGTTTCCAGCGTCAAAACCCATTCCTCAGTGGTATCCAGGACTTCGACGAAGCCGTAATCCCGAGAGGATGCCTCGGCAGACCTCAACAGTTCGAAATGATGCTGCTCCGACCACCGCGCAATCATCAATCGCCCCCGAGTCGTGCCTCCGATCAATAGGCTGTCGCTGAAGATCACTTCGGTCAACCACTCATACTCGTCCAGAGTCATGACATCTTCATACGTCTCCGGTGGACCGGGATTCGCCGGGTCTGAAACGTCCAGGCGATGCAAATCGAATTGCCGTAACGGATCGGTGAGATCGCCGGTCAGCACGGAAAGCGTTGAACCCCATAACCCCGATCCGATGTAATACTCATCCGTCGTCATGTCCAGAACGCTCACCTCAACGGGTTCATCGGGATTGGAAACATCGAAGGATGTGAATCGCAGAAGCTCATCTTCATCATCCGGAAACTGCAATGTGATGAGGTACGGATCGATAAAATGCGAACACATACTGTTCGCCTGGATCTCAGACCTCAGGGAAGGGTCTCCCGGATCGGGAGGAAACTCCGTGTAGACACTGACGGCATTTGCGAAGGGGTCGCGGCGTCGACGTGTGACTTGAAAGTTGTCAGTCTCAGGACTATCACCGGCATCCAGGATGTATTCAGCGTCAACCCCGCCAATGCTTCCCAGTTCGATGATCGCATCCGGTGCCTCGGCATCATACAACTGACCGGCACGCGGAAAACCGCCCGTGAGCCAGGTGCTTCCGATTCTCCGAACAGTATTATGATCCCTGACCGGGTCGTACAGTGCCGACCTCGAAAGCATCCCGTCGCCGTTCAAGGAAATTCGTGTGATCCCGCCGGCAGGACTTGAAAGGGCGGCTGTTTCATCCACGCTGCAAATACCGGACAGATTGAAATACCTGTCGCCGCACCAGAGACTGTCCACCGATTGAGGATTGGACGGATCCGTCAGATCGAGTGTATGCAGCGAATGTGCCGATGGATGGAGAAATGCCAGGTAGGGATCGCTGCTGAACATGGACCCTCGTCGCGCGAAAGCATCCCACTGTTCCGGCCACTCAACGATGCAGGGTGCGGCTTCAAGATTCTCCATATCCAGCAAAACCAGTCGCTCATTTTCCCGCAGCGCGAGAAGGTCACCGACCATAACCGCATCACAAACCGCGTTCAACTCTGTATCGATGACTTCCAACTCATCGCCCAATTCGGGCAAGACTCTGAATCGTCCGAGCTGAAACCCTTCCTCGATCTCGTAGACCAGGTACATATACTCTTCGTGAAGCAGCATGATGTGGAGGTCGTGGTCCTCTTCCAGCGGGCTGACATGTTCTCTGATTGCAAAGGAATCGCCGTTTCTCGCGACAACAGTAAAGCCGTTAAGGTTCTGCCAGTAGCTGAGCGTATCCATTGCAAACACATTCGTATCAATCGAGATTAAGGGCAGGGCACTGCGGTCGATCTCGCGAACAAACACAGGGTTTTCCGGATCGGCGATGGAGTACTGCCTGGTCGATCCGGAAGCGGCGGCAAAGAGGTAGTCGCCCACGACGATCATGGTCCAATTGGATCGATTGAACAAATCGTTTTGTGCAGTAAGCGAGGGGTCGCCGTTTGCATCCCAGCCGACCGTCAGAAGCCCGTCAATGCCTGCGTTCACGACCGCGCAAGTATCGTTCAACAGCATGACCTGTCTGAATGGGTCCATGCCGATATCCTGGTCGAGGATCTCGAATCGGAGCGAGTCCTGGGCGAGCGCATCAAACGAAGCAAACGGCAGGAGAAGCAGAAGCCGGACCAGTAGGATAACCGTGCGAAAGAAACCGTGCATGCTGGACATAACGTCCCCCTTTCGAAGAGGTACCGATTCGGTGAACAGGTATCACCGGCAAATTCTTCCTGTAGCAGGGGATGCGTGTATTCAATGATACGCGGACGTTTGAAGATTCACACCTGCGCGGCCTGCAGTCCGTTTGTCGGCAATCAAACGGGAATCCGTCAACGTTCGCGACACAATCGGATAAGACTCTGGTTTTACGAAGAGTACGTGTGCATCATTCGTTTCGAATGACACTTTCCGATTCATCTTGACAAAGAAAAACGAAAAACTCCAACACTATCATATGGGAAACCGGCCGGCACAATTGATACCTCCATTATATACAACATCGATTTGCAGGAAGCAAGACAGCTATCGTAATCGTCCCGCAAATTCTCGACTGTTCCATAAACAGTATCTCACCGACGGGGAATTCTCATGGATGAATTGCGACACCTGCTTGAAACCCTTAGCTTTGCTTTCTATGGAACAATACGCAAAGAAAGTGACTGCCGTGCACACACTGCTGACCCATGTACACCCGGACCTTGATGCTCTGCTAGCGCTCTATCTGCTAAGAAAGCATGGAGAAGAGAAGTTTCCCGGTGTAAAAGATGCGAAGCTGGATTTTGTCTCCGCCAACGAATTGCCCGGCGGTGCAATGCCGAAAGACCTCGAAGCCGAAGGCATCCTCGCCGTGGATACCGGAGGAGGTCGTTTCGACAACCATCCTAACGAAGCGACAAGCAACCAGGAGAAATGGGATACCTGCGCGTCAGAACTCGTCGCGAAATCCCTTGGCGTGGACAAAAATGCAGCTTACCGTTTCCTGCT
>WJJA01000128.1 GCA_014729955.1 bacterium | reverse complement strand
CGTGAAAGACGTGCCCGTTCCATCGGTGTTCTCCCACCAGGCGGCATTGTTATTGACATCCGAAGTATAGACAAAGTCGAAATCCTCGTCCCCGTCAAGATCGGCAATCACAACATTTCGAGGGTTGTGATTGCTGTAGGTTCCTGTGCTGTGTTCGGTCCAGGAAGTGCCTGAACCATCGGTGTTTTCCCACCAGCGGACGTCGTAGTCGTCACGTCCCACGGCGACGACATCCAGATCGCCGTCCCGGTCGATATCCGCCACACGGACCCGCAGGACCTGATTGTAAGAATCTGTAACAACATGCTCGGTCCAGGTACCCCCGTAGCCTTCATACTCCCACCATACAATGCGACCAGCCGATTGCGAAGAGCCGAGGATGTCTTGATCACCGTCCTGATCCATGTCTACCGCCGCGACGCTCGAGACGCCGGGAACATTGTCAGATACCGTGTAGGCTGACCAGCCCGTTCCGCTTCCGTTGTTTTCCCACACCATGACATCGCCGGCTGAACCGGCTGCGGCAAGGATATCAAAATCCCCGTCCATGTTGAAATCGACACTGAAAACGCTTCGTGCACCAAAGACATCGCTCGCGACAAGCGTTTCCGTCCACGGTTGCGTAGCGCTGGTTGCCTCCAGTGAGACGGATACTGTGGCGGAAGAGGGGGACGCGTCGGGTGCGTTGATCTGGAAGGTCTCGTTGTAGGTTCCGAGGGAGGGGAAGTTTTCGGCGGTCAGTTGAACTTGCACGTCCTGGTTTTCGGTCAGCGATCCGCTCTCCGGAGTTACAGACAACCAGTCGATGGTTTCATCCAGCGACCAGTTCAGCACGCCCTGTCCGGTGTTGGTAATCGTGATGGCAGATGTGGGCGCCGTGCCGCCTTCGTCCCAGCTCCAGTCGATGCTCTGTGGCGCAACCTCAAGCATCGGGGGCGTATAGGAACCCGGCTGCTCCCACCAGGCGACACGTCCGCCCTGATAATCCGCCCCCACCAGGTCAACATCACCGTCACTGTCGATATCGGCAACGTTCAGGTCCCAGGGCAGACCGAATCCGGAGGCGATGAGGTTTGCGCTCCAGGACGTGCCGGATCCGTTATTTTCCCACCAACGGATATTGCCCTGCAAATCAGCCGCGATCAGATCGATATCGGAATCGTTGTCCACATCTGCAAGTTCCGCCTTACGGGGGTAGTAGATTCCCGATTGGATGGTATACTCCGTCCAGGTGTCGCCGGAACCATTCGTATTCTCCCACCAGAGAATGCGTGCGCTTTGCGGCGAGGTTCCTGCAATATCCATGTCGCCGTCATTGTCCAGGTCCGCGATTCGAATCGTCCCGTCATACGTATCAGGGTAGAAATTTGTTGTAATCATCATGTCGGCCCAACTGCCGGCATTGCCGTCCAGATTCTCGAACCATTTGACTGCGCCGTACCCGGATACTGCAATATCGAGGTCCGAATCACCGTCCAGATCTTCGACAGCCAGCCCGTACATGCCGGACAAACCGGCAGGTATGGAATGGAGGGTAAAAGTTCCTGCTGTACCGTCGTTTTCCCACCATCGAATGACCGTGTTGTCCGTAGAGATCCCCACGATGTCCAGATCGTCATCTCCATCCAGGTCAGCCGCTGTCAATCCAGCAGCATCCAACAGGAAGTAGCCTCCGCGTTCCGTCCAGGAGAGACCGTTCCCATCTACATTTTCCCACCAATACCATGTACTTGTACCGCCGACACCGAACAGGTCCATGTCGTTGTCTCCGTCCAGATCGGCAGCACTCAAAACACTCGGTTGGCTCAGGTAATCCACCTGGTGAGACGTCCATGTCAGCCCGGCTCCCTGTTCCCACCAGCTGATGCTATAGCCCCAACCGGCAGCCGCAATATCTTCAAGACCATCCCCATTGAAATCGGCCGTGGTTACGACGGCCGCCTGGGAAATGCTGTTCGACAGGATTTCCTGTGTCCAGTTCTGCGCCTTTGCAAGTACCGGCAACAGACCGAACAGGCCTGTCAACACAATCCATCGAATCTGCTTCATGATCCTGTTCCTTCCTCTTGCGGCACGATTTCCAACGCGGAACAGCCGCTGCATGACTCACATAGAAAGCCTGCTGCCCGGCGGAATGTTGACCGGTGATCCATCCGTTATTCAGCTAGCCCGAATATTTCATGAATGGAGAGAGCATTCTTTTCTAAAAACCATATTAACAATAAGATAATATCACGATATGCAAATTTTCTCCGTCACAGATTGTGTCCAGGCCAAACTCATTTATTCATTCCTCCATAGCGCGGTCCCAACGGTGTCATCTGCTTTGTTCCGAAGGATTCGCGGTATGGCAAAACAGCTTCATCCTTCGCGCCTCACATCTGGCACAGTTTGAACTCGTGTAATATTCGGGCTAGGATTGCGTGAAACGTTTGAACCGTTCCCGATCGAACGGGCCTGCGATGCGACCGATCTCACGGTTGCCTTCCAGCAGGATGAGGCTCGGCATGATGATCACATTGAACCTCTTCTTCAGCTCTTCGCTGTCTTCCGACAAGATGTAAATCGGGATCTGAATCGCGTCCGACTCAAGACGTTCCAACAGCTGCTGCATCAGCTTTCGCCGCAGGTCGGCACGACCGGCAAACACAAGGATCTTGCGACCGTCACCATCCGAGACTCGTCTGTGTACTTCTTCCGGGTGAAGCGTGGTAATCATCACCACTCCATTGATCCTGACGCGCGTGGAGCGGTCCGGTTTTGTGTTTGAAGGCAGGTAGGGCAACGTGCATGCCGGAAAAGGGCGAGGGTGGAGTCATTGCGCGGCTAAACATTTATTATTGTTTCGCTTGAAAGGATTGAGAAAACGGTTGATCCAGTTGAGGTTCTCGCAGCAAAGATAAAGTTCCAGTGGAAACAGGGGGCGGATCGGGTTACAATGGTTACAGGAGGTTACAGGAAGGTCATCTGCTTACGGTGCAGCATCGTGGAGATCGAATTTTTTGATGAGACGATGAATGTACTGCCGTGTAACATCCAGACGACGAGCGGTTTCTGAAACATTCCAACCCGTTTCATCCAGTGTGGCGGACACGAGGTCGCGTGTGAGACGACGGCGGCGTCTCGGAGGTACCGGGTTTTTCGGTGCATGGGGGGCTTCCGTGGTCTGTGTGGCAGTCGGGGCTGCGGTTTTCTGCGTGTCGAGAGGTTCGCCCTGCCTGTTTTCCACACATTCCGGCGAAGCTGACAGCAATACATCGGGGAAATGGTTCACATCAAGGCGATCTGCACGGCACATGATGACGGCACGTTCCAGGAGGTTCTTCAGCTCGCGGATATTGCCGACCCAGCAGTAACTCATCAGCAATTCCATCGCCTCTGATGTGATCCCGGTGACTTGTTTCTGCAGTTTTGTCGAGAGCAGGTTGAGGAAGTGATTGACGAGAAGCGGGATGTCTTCCTTGCGCTCCCGTAGCGGCGGGACGTGGATGGAAACCACGTTAAGACGATAGTACAGGTCTTCGCGAAACGATCCTTCCGCCATCTTCTCTTTCAGGTCCCGATTGGTCGCGGCGATGATACGCACATCGGCTTTACGTGTTCTGGATTCGCCAAGGCGTTCGTATTCTCCTTTTTCCAGCACACGCAGAAGCGCAGCCTGCATCTGGGGGGAAATGTCGCCGATTTCATCCAGGAAGAGTGTCCCTCCCTCCGCCAATTCAAACCGTCCGGCTCGGTCCTTGACAGCACCGGTAAAGGCACCCTTCACATGGCCGAACAATTCACTGCTCAGCATTTCATCATTCAAGGCAGCGCAGTTCAGGGATACAAACGGCTGATCCGCCCGTACACTTTCCTGATGCAACGCTGTGGCAATCATGCCCTTGCCGGTGCCGCTTTCGCCGGTCAGCAACACCGTGGTCGGCGTTTCTCCCAGGTCCTCGATAAAGCGGTAGATTTCTTGCATTGCACGGCTGCTGCCGATAAGGCTGCCGAGGGAGCGACGTTCTCCCGCTTCACGTTCCAGCATCGCCAGTCGAGTAATGTCACGCAGCACGATCACCCATTCCCCATCGTCCGAATCGGGCGGCTTCAGAGGGGTGATGTACGCCTTCAGAACCCTGGGACCATCCGCCTGATGCAAATGGAGTTCAAATTCATCGGATGAGGCCCCGGATGCTGCATGCTGCGGGATCGAGTGCTGCAGTTGCAGAAAGGCCTGTGGGAGGATATCGTGCAAGGATTGCTCGGCAAGATTGTCGCGGGAAAGATCCAGCAGTTCACGTGCCGCACGATTGCTGCGTGTCACGATACCCTCACGGTTGAGAGCCAGGATCCCCTCCTGCACGGTCTCGAAGATCGTCTCGAAATACTGTTCCTTACGCAGAACTTCGTTTTCAGCCTGCCGTCGATGGACCACTTCCGCCGACAGCAACTCTGCCCTCTTTTCGCTGATCGCTTCCAGGCTCTCTTTCATCTGCAGCAGTTCACGTTCCCGTTCGACACGCTCCTCATACAGCCTTGCATTTTCATACGCTACCGCCGCTTGAGTGACCAGCACCTGCAGGACTTCAAGGCGGGACGCATCAAACAATCCATTCATGTGCCTGTTTTCGAGGTACAGCAGTCCGATGACCTCTTTCGCGCCCCGGACCGGACAGCAAAGCAGGGAAAAGTCCTGTAAGGTCTGGAGATAACAATCCTCGAACGTGTCTGTGGCAGTATCTCCATCGACAACGACAGCATGGTGCGTGGCCAGGGCATACCGGGCCGGGGATTCTGCATATGACACATCCCGGACCTCACTTCCGCTCCGGTCCTCGAAGCCGGCTTCACGCAGATGCGTCGCTTCACCTTCCACACGCAACCCGTCGATATCGGGAACGATCCACAAACCACGGTCCGCACCCGCAAACTCCATGGTGATGTGCAGGGTGGTCTGAACCAGCTCATTCAGGCTCAGGGACCGTG
>WJJA01000127.1 GCA_014729955.1 bacterium | reverse complement strand
TGAAATATTCGGGCTAGTGCCGATGCAGATTCAGTAGACTCGTTCAGCCGTCAGGCCACACGTACGATACAACCGTGATCAAGACCTGACGTAACGTTGTGTCGGATCTTGGCCTGGGTCAGCGGAGTGTGCCCCGACACTCAAAATGGGTCTTAAACGGCTAGTTAAGACATCGCTTCGCTCCGCAAGACCTGACACAACAAGATAAGACCGTCAGATTTGAGGATCTGACGGTCCATTGACGTCACATCCGTCTATGCAGTGGTCAGGATCAGCGGCCGCCGCCGCCCCAACCGCCGCGGTATCCATGCCGCCAACGGCCGAAGTGGTGCCGACGGTGTCCGTTACCTTCACCTGGGCCGGAAAGCTGCAGGTCCTGTGTAATCGTGCCTTCCGCCGGGACTTCGATCTCCACACGGGCTCCGCCTTCCCCCCGCTGCATCGCGCGCAGGAACACCGAACCTTCCGGTACATCTTCGATTGTGAACTCGCCGTTTTCGTTGGTACGTGTGGTGTAGTCCGGGTTCCATTGCGGGCCACGGCCGCCGCGGCCACGTCCCATCCCGCCACTGGAATCACAGGGCGCCGCCGACACAACCGCATCTTCCACCGGCTCGCCGTCCACGCTGGTCACTATGCCGGTCACCGTCCCCGCGACCGCCCCGGCCGCCAGCACCATCAGCGCGCTCAGAATCAAAAGCGTGCGTTTCATCGTTCCCTCCTCCTTCGTGTGTTGAACTGTAAACGTTTGCAGAATTGCTGCTGTCTGTCAGGTGGTGTATACGCGAATGGCGTGCCGGCATGGCGGAGGGGCATGGAGACTCTCGTTAATGGGTTGGTTTTGCATTGTTTGTGATCGCGCGTGGTGTTCTTAGGACGGTGTCCTTTCGCGAGTCGGGGCGACGGTTCGGTCGAGGAGTCCGACGGATCGGTCGATGGATGGCGTTGGTTGTGCCGGGTTCTGTGCGCAGGGGTGAATCGACGCTCGTTCGTCAGACATGAGGATCTGACAGTACATGCAAGGCCCGATTTTCCCGCCGGGGTAAGGCTTTTGTGTCAGGTCACACGTCGCTTCGCTTTGCAAGACTTGACACAACATGGATCACCTCGGTTCTACGATGAACGTCAAGGTGAATTCACTGATGGTGTAGCTGTAGAGGGGGTAAGTCGAACGGTTTGAGACGTAACGGTAGCCGAACACAAGTGTCGGACGGACCCATCGCGGGCCGCCGTTCAGTACACGTTCGGCGGTAAACATCGCTTCACCGCGTGCATCTTCACGTGAAGCAAGAAAGTCCAACGGCAGGGCTTCGGAATAGTCGTATTCGCCGTAGCGATAGTCGAGCGTCAGTTTCCAGGCGTCCAGGATATGATTCAACGTTGCCCCGGCGGCCCAGCCGTCCCAAAGAAGTGTGCCAGGGTCAACCCCGGCCCGGTAGAGCGCGACCAGGTTGTCCTGCCCGGGGTCGATTTGTTCACGCATGGTGAGCTCTGCGGCGAACCCGGTACGCGGATCCAGCGGGCCCGATAAACGGACTGTGCCGACGAGAAACGAGGTGGTGCGCGGGTCATCCATGGTGAAGTAGCGCCTCGCCTCGTGCATCAACTCGACGTCCAGGGCAAGCGGCAGGTCGAAGGCGTAGTTCACACCGCCGCCGACAGAGAAGTCCTCATGGTGTACATCCAGCGTGTCCGGGCTGTCCGGGTAGCGTGTACGGCCGGCCGATGCGAACAACCGGCCCCGTGTGCGTTCGTTCCAGGTCCGCGAGGCGCCGGCGTCGAGGTAGAAGGTTCGTTTGCTGTACAGGGCGTACGTGTCACGGTAAAACAGCCAGTATGCGCCGCCCAGCACCCAGAGTTCATCGAGACCTTCAGGCCGGGTATACCAGTCAAATCCGACGTCATGGTAATGCGATCCGAGGGAGCCGTACTCCACATAGCTGTCGATCCCGCCGCTGTAAACGCCGAGCAGGGTGCCGGAAAGAGGTTGCGCGAGGTCAAGGCCGAGGGAACTAGACGTATCGTAGGTTTCCGCGCTGTCGGCGAAGACATTGCTGTTGGCACTGCCGTGCAGGGTAACACTGAACCAGGGCGGCACCCACTCCGCGGAGCAGGTGCCGATGACAAAAAGGAAAGCGCAAGCGTATAGCAGACGCCGGCACAGCATCAACCGCCGCCCCCGCGTCCACCCCCGCCGCCCCCTCCACGGTGACGTCCGCGCCCGCGGACACGGGGATCGTCACGCAGGCGGGTATCGCGCGGATTGAACCCCTCGCGGCGCAGCATCATCATACGGCGGTGCCGTGGATCTCGCATTTGCAGTCGCATCTTCCGGTAATGCGTCCAGGCTTCGCGCCAGGTGACCGGACGATCCCGCTGCTCCCACCACGTCTGGAAGCGCACGGAATCCTCGCGCACACTGTCCGGCATGGCACGAAACCAGCCGCGACGAAAATGTCGGGCGCCGGGCATGTCCGGGTCGATCCCGTCCGGGATGCCGTCTCCGTCCGCATCCGGCGCGAGGTCGTTGAAGCCGTCGCCGTCACGGTCAATGAAACGCGGCCGGTTGGATCTTGGACGCGGGCGCTCGCCGGGCGGTGAGTCCTGCTCTCGCTCAGCCCGCTGCACCTCGGGATCCTTCTTCTGTGGCTCCTCAGGGGTCTGCGCCGCAAGCCCGCCGGTCACGGCGAACAGCAGAAGGATCGCAAGTAGAAGGGAATATCGGCGCTTGTTCATGATGTCCTCGCTTTGCCGTTACAATATGCAAACGGAGTGCCGACAGGACAAACTTGCTCCGGGAAAAGAAGGGATTCCGCCGGCAGGCGGGGGAAATCGGCAGCCACGAACACCACCGGGAGGACGTCGTTCACAAGCCGGCCCCCCTGAACTTGCAATCCAGCAAACCGATTCGTCGCTTCGGTCGGAAGGGCTCGACCTCGCGGTCGAACTCCAAAGGAATTGCTGTTCCCCGCAAAGAAGTTTGTGCAGAGTGGCGTTCCGAGTGTAAGTTAGGGGAGGTTAACAC
>WJJA01000126.1 GCA_014729955.1 bacterium | reverse complement strand
TCCCGTAACTGCCCAGGTGCTGCCGTTGATCGAAACCGAATGGCGCAACTATACCTGGCCGTATAACGCCTACTATCCTGAAGCGCCTGACGGAGTCAACGGCCATATCGGAAATGCCTGCGGGCCGACCAGTATCGCCCACATTCTCAAGCACCATGAATTCCCGATCCAGGGCTATGGATCGCTGACGTTTGTCAGCAGCGGAGGAGACACATGGAGCGCTAACTTCGGTGAAACGACCTACCTCTGGGAACAGATGCCGGATTATCTCCCGCCCGATGCGACGGAGGATGAATACGGGGCTACGGCGACGCTGGTGTACCATGCAGCGGTCAGTATGCACGATATCTGGGGGTCAGGTCTCGACCTGGAGTCGATTGCCGAAGGAATGAACCAGTACCTGGGCTACACCGACACCGCGCAGGTTAAGAACCGCTGGGAGCATACTCTCGAGGAGTGGAACCAGTTCTTCTTTGATGAGCTGAATGCCGGGCGCCCGATCCTGGTGTGCGGTCGAACAGAAGACAGCCCACCCCCGTGGGAACCGGGCAATTATGAGGGGCATTACTGGATCTGCGACGCCTACAATGATCAGAACCAGTTCCACCTCGTGTATGGTTACGGCGATTTCGATCACTACTACGACCAGGACAACTTCGGCGAACATCCGGCGTACAATCGCATCCTGATCGGTCTCGCACCGATGGAGTTCGAAGGTTCTGTCGAACTGACCGCACCCGCCGAAGGAGAATTTATCCAGGCGGGCAGTGAGCTGGACATCGAATGGAACTATAACGGTTCAGTGGATGAAGTACGCTTGTTCTACTGGAATGATGGACTCGAAGGATGGGAACCCATTGCCGAGAACCTTGACCCGGATGTTGGCAGCTACACTTGGACAGTGCCGGAAGAACTCGCCGGTACGGTGTTTTTGCGCCTTCACGACCAGGAAGAGATCAACCTCTTTGACAAGACCTCTTTTGTTGCCTACGGGGATGTGAGCATCGATCTGTCCCAACCGATCGGAGGAGAGTGTTTCCAGTGTGGTTCGACGGTGCCGATTCTGTTTACTTCCGAGGGTATCCCGACGGTCACGATTCAGTATTCGGCCAACGCCGGCGCGGACTGGACCATGATCGCAGAGAGTGTGAATGCGGGCGAGGGGCGTTGCTTCTGGACGGTACCGGCCACCCCGGGCGAGAACTACCTGGTGAGGGTTCGTGCCGACCTGGATACGACGGTTGCAGACGTGTCGTCTTCCACCTTTGAAGTGGACGAGGATGAGCGGGTGGGCGGTCCCTATGCCACCGACGACAATACGGTTCTTCTGCTGAATTTTGACGGCAGCGCCGAAAACCAGGGGAGCACAGCGGATGGTTCCGCGCACGGCGCAACAGGCTATTTCCGCGACGGCCTGTTTGGTATGGGTGAATACCTTCGGATTGAAAACACGCCGGACGTAAACCACAGTTGTGTCATCGTTCCCAGCGATCCCGCACTTAATCTGACAGGCGACTGGACCATTGAGGGTTGGTTCAAGGCTGCAAGTGTCGGCAACGGCGTGTGTGCGTTTCCGATCGTGATGATGAGGCCGGGTGCAACCCAGTTCTATGATGCACCGATCTGGATCAGCATCAACAACAATGCAAGTGCGTTTTCAGCAAGCTGCCGTACACCCGGCGGACCCGGTCCAATGTTGTACTTGCCCGGCGGCAGCCTGCAAACCGATGAGTGGTATCACCTCGCCTACGTGCGTGACACCGGTGAAAACCGTCTGCGCCTGCTGCTGCACAATGCCGACAGGGAACTGGTCTACAGCGAAAGCGGGTATTTTACCGCTTCCAGTGAGCTGGAAGCCAACGAGGAGCCGCTGCTGATCGGTGGTGTGAATGCACCCAGCAACATGCAGTTTGACGGCTGGGTCGATGAAGTGCGTATCAGCGACATTCTTCGTCCGTTTGCCGATCCGCAAGCGATCGGAGACCATGCGGAATTCAACAACCTGCCGCAGCAGTTCGAACTGATGTCGGCGTATCCCAACCCCTTCAATCCTTCAACAACGGTACGCCTGGCGGTGCCGGAAACAGCCGAGTTGCATCTGGTGGTGTATAACCTTTTGGGTCAACGCGCAGCCTTGCTCCATCATGGTCCGGAGATGCCCGGGTATCATCTGTACCGGTTCGATGCGTCAAACCTGGCTGCGGGGATCTATTTTCTCCGCGCCGACCTGCAGGGTTACGGCAGCCGTGTGCAGAAATTGCTGCTTGTGAAGTAGCTTTGACATACATGTCACCGCTCGTGTGAGACCCCGCACGGTCCGTGACAGAGGCACTGAAAGAAACCCGGGATGCTGCACCCCGGGTTTCATTTTGCGGCTGTTCGTACTACGGAGCAGCTCCTCCCATCAATACCTAAGGAGTACATGGCCCGAATATTTCATGAATGAAGAAAACATTCTTTTCCAAATACTATATTAACAATAAGATAGTGTCGCGCTATATGGTTTTGCTTCGGCAAAGAATGTTTCAAGGCAAACTCATCTATTCATTCCCCCTTCGGGCGGTCCCAACTGCGTCAACTGCTTTGTTGCGAAGGATTCGCGGTATGGCAATACAGCTTCATTCTTCGCGCCTCACATCTGACGCAGATTGAACTCGTGAAATATCCGGGATAGAACTCCAGGGAAGCCCTCTCGTTTTCAGATGATCAACGAGCATTCATCCTAGTGAGCACCTGTACGCAAACCGATTACGAAAGATTCCCGTTACCGGCTTTTTATTGCTGTTCGCCAACATGTATATTCGCCGTGTAAAAAGATTGAAATGACCTCGCCTTGACAAAAAGGAAACGACCGAGATCATGCCCGGGTATCGCATACAGACCGGCTCACCGACGCAGGTGATGGGGATTGTGAACGTGACTCCTGACAGCTTTCATGACGGCGGTCGGCATGCCACGACGGAGGCGGCGGTCGAGCATGCACTACGCCTGGAGGAGCAGGGCGCCGACATTCTTGATGTCGGAGGTGAATCGACCCGCCCGGGGGCGGCATCCATCGATATGCAGGAAGAGATGGCACGTGTGCTGCCGGTGATCGAAGGGATTCGTGCCCGCAGCGACCACCCGATATCCATCGACACAACCAAGGCGAATGTCGCTCGCAGGGCGCTCGAAGCCGGCGCGAATTGGGTCAATGATGTCTCCGCAGGGCTGCTCGATCCCGAGATTCTGCAGGTTGCCGCGGAGGCGGGTATCCCGTATGTGCTGATGCACATGCGTGGCACACCGGCGACGATGCAGAAAGACACACGCTACGACGATCTCTTCGGCGAGATCCGTCATTATTTTGAAGATCGCATCGAGGCGTGCCTTGCCGCCGGGATCCGACGCGACAACATCCTGCTCGATCCCGGCATCGGCTTCGGCAAACATCCCTCGCACAATTACATCCTGCTGGGGCGTCTCGATGAGTTTCGCGGGTACGACCTCCCACTGTTGTTGGGACCGTCACGGAAAAGCTTCTTGAAACTTGTGGGTGCGGAGGACACGAACGACCGTCTCCCGGGAACCCTCGCGGCGGTAACCCTGTGTGTGATGCAGGGAGTGGAGGTGGTGCGTGTCCATGATGTGCATGAAACGCGTCAGGTTGTGGATATGGTATTGCGGGTCCATGGAGGCGGGGCGTCATTGTGAGTGACCTTGATGGCGAACCCTCGGTGTGCGCGATGACAGCGGAGGATCTCCCTGCCGTGCTGGAAATCGAACGCTTGAGTTTCGACGATCCCTGGTCCGAACGTATGTTTCTCGATACTCTCGAAGCGCCGGTCGGGCAGTGCCGGGTGCTGGAAGTGCGGGGTCGCATTATCGGTTTTCTGATCGGCTGGTCGGTTGCCGGAGAGGGACACCTGCTGAATGTGGCGGTGCGGCCGGATGAACGCGGTAAGGGATTCGGACGTTTTCTGGTGAACCACTGGTTAATGGAAGGGTTGGAAGAGGGCTGGACGGTCGCGTTCCTTGAAGTTCGACCCGGCAACAGGGAGGCGATCGGGCTGTACGAAGATCTGGGATTCATCACGGCCGGGCGACGTAAGAGTTACTACCCCAACGGCGAGGATGCGCTATTGATGGTGTGGTCGCCGGATTCACTCAGGAGTGGGAGACAGGCATGAGTAGTTGGTTCAAACGTGACAGCGGCGGGATCGACAAGTCGAAAAAGCGTGAAATGCCCGAAGGCCTCTGGACAAAGTGCGAGGTCTGCAGCAC
>WJJA01000125.1 GCA_014729955.1 bacterium | reverse complement strand
CGGCAGCGTCAGACGTTCAGACTCGTCTTTGACAAGGAGACTGCCGATCTCGAGCTCGTCTGCCGCATGGGGGAGATCCCGCAATGGTGTTACACGATACCCCGGCAGCTTGCGGTGAAAGGCGAGCGGGGCGGAGGAGGGCGGATCGGCCCAGGTGCCCTCGTCCGCCCTTGCATTCCAGTAGTATTTACTCGGTTTGGTCATGGTGGAAAGGTAGAAGACCCGCAACGCCGCGACAAGGTTATCTCGTGAGAAACCAGCCCGGGACATCATGAAAACAACCCGAACCTGAAGGGTCCGGGTTGAAACACGATATGTCTCGGTCAATGCGCGGATCGGCTGCCACTACTCTTTTGCTTCCGCCGGTTCCGGCTCTTTGTTTTTCTCCTTGCGCTGCTCTGACTTGCGGTTCGGCGATTCATCCTCTCCTGCCCTTGAACCGTCATTGCGCCCGGTATCTTTCTGCTTTTCCGCATCGTTTGAAGAGGAAGACTTGTTCGAACGTCTCTGTTTTTTCTCTTCCAGCGCAATTTTCAGCACATCATCAATGGTTTTCACCGGGTGGAACTCGATTCGTTCACGAACTTCTTCCGGGATTTCCTCCAGGTCTTTCTGGTTGTCCCAGGGAATGATCACATGCTCGATCTTCGCACGGTTGGCCGCGGTGACTTTCTCCCGCAGCCCGCCGATGGGCAGCACATGCCCGCTCAGTGTGATCTCGCCGGTCATGGCGAGGTCAGAGCGCACCTTGCGCCCGGTAAAGAGCGAGGTCAGGCTGGTCGCCATGGTGATCCCGGCGGAGGGGCCGTCTTTTTTGGTTGCCCCTGCGGGGACATGAAGGTGCACATCTCTTTTGGTGAACAGCTCCGGCCCGATGTGATACCGCCTCGCATGGGCGCGTATCCAGGAATGCGCAATGGTTGCGGATTCCTTCATCACATCGCCGAGCTGACCGGTTACCTTCACCTGGCCTTTCCCGTTCATCAGCGTGGTCTCGATTTCCAGCACTGAGCCACCGACCGGTGTGTATGCCAGGCCGTGGGTGATGCCCACTTCAGGCTTGCGACGTGTCCAGGGCGGGGTCACCTTGGGCGGACCGAGATACTCATGCAGGTTGGCATGCTTGACCACGACCTGCCCGTTTTCGCCGTGCACCGCGACACGGTGTGCGACCTTGCGGCACACTTTGCCGATCGTACGTTCCAGATTGCGCACGCCGGCTTCCCGAGTATGCAGCGTGGCGATATCTTCCAGAGCCTTGTCCGTGATACGCAGGTGTTTCTTCATCAGCCCGTTCATCTCGAGCTGCCGCGGCACAAGGTAGTTCTTTGCGATCTCCACCTTTTCTTCGGTGATGTATCCCGGCAGGCGAATCACCTCCATACGATCCAGCAGGGGCGGCGGCACATTCTCGAGGTAGTTCGCGGTGGTGATAAACAGCACCTGGGAGAGATCGAACTCGATTTCGATGTAGTGGTCGCGAAAGGTGTGATTCTGCGCCGGATCGAGCACCTCCAGCAGCGCGGAGGCCGGATCGCCGCGGAAATCGGAGACGAGCTTGTCGATCTCGTCCAGCATCAGCACCGGGTTGCGTGTCCCGGCGCTGCGCAGCGCCTGCAGAATACGGCCCGGCATGGCACCGACGTACGTGCGACGATGCCCGCGGATTTCCGCTTCATCACGCACTCCGCCCAGGCTCATGCGCTGGAATTTGCGTCCCATCGAACGCGCGATCGACTGCCCCAGCGAGGTCTTGCCAACACCCGGAGGGCCGCTGAAGCAGAGAATCGCACCGGCACCGTCCGGCTTCAACTTGCGCACCGCGAGGTATTCGAGAATGCGATCCTTGACATCGTCGAGGCCGTAATGATCCTCGTCCAGAACGTCGCGCGCTTCCTTGAGATCGAGCTTGTCATCAGACATCTCGGTCCAGGGCAACTCGAGCAGGTTGTCGAGATAGGTCGTGACTACGGTGTATTCGGCGGATGCCGGGTTGATACGCTCGAGCCGCTTCAATTCCTTGTTCGCGACCTCCAGCACGTGCTCCGGCAGATCGGCCGCTTCGATCTTTTCGCGCCATTCCTCGACTTCACTCGCGCCTTCCTCGTCTTCACCCAGCTCTTTCTTGATCTGTTTCAGTTGCTGGCGAAGGTAATACTCGCGTTGCGTCTTCTCGATCTCTTCGCGTGTCTTGCTCTGAATGGACGATCCGATTTGCAGAATCTGCAGTTCGCGCTCGATAAATTTTCGAAGCGTACGAATGCGATCCGGTACCTTGGTCTCTTCCAGCAGTTGCTGCCGTGCCGACGAATCGATGTTGATGTTGGCGGCGATCAGGTCGGCCAGGTTGGAGGGATCGTCCACATTGTGTACCGCCATCTTGAACTCGTCCGGGATGTTCTCGTTCAAGGCGGCCATGTTCATGAAGTCTTCCCGCAGCGCACGCACCAGCGCCTCGAGCTGCACCGTTTTACGCGGCTTTTTCGCCACGGATTGCACCTTGCCGATCGGGTAGGGCTCACTCTGCACAACGTCCGTGACCGCGATCCGCTCCAGCCCCTGCACGATCATACGAAGGGTGCCGTCCGGAGAGCGCATCATCCGGAGGATCATGACCGCCGTCCCCACTTTACGCAGGTCGGACGTTTTCTGCACGTTGTCCACATCCGGTTTGCCGAGAAATGCGCCGAAGATCTTCGAGCCGCCGGAGTTGGCGACATCGTCAATCATCTTCACATTGTCCTCATCCGTGACGGCAACCGGGAGGATGATGCCCGGAAAAAACACCAGGTCAGACGGTGTAAACAGCGGAAGCGTCTCCGGCAGTTCGACTTTACCTGTTGCCGCTACGTTTTCAATGCCTTCGGGGCCGGCCATAGTGTTTCAGTCCTTGTGTATCGAAAGCTTTTTCGTGAAGACACCACGAAAAAGACTTGTGTGAATGCCTTCTTCCCTCTTGAACCATACCGATCATCGTGCAAATCGCATGCGCAGCACACCGCGAAACAGTTCACTCCCGATCAGAAAGAGCCTGCGGTGGTGCCGGTTTATCGTCCCGTTCGGTTATTGGATCCGAATGCGCATCTTTCGTTTGATCGGTTCCGGTCGTTTTTCCATCGCAATCGTAAGGATGCCGTCCTTGTATTCCGCTTTCACCTTGTCGGCGCAGACCGGCGACGGCAGGCGGAAATGCCGTTCGAAGCCGCCGTAAGCGACCTCCATTTTGTGGTACTGCCGCTTGTCACGACAGGGCACTTCGCGTCGCAGGCCGCGCATGTGCAGGTGATCTTTATCCAGCACCAACTCGACGTCGTTGATGTCGATGCCGGCGATTTCTACAATCACGATCACGTTGCTATCGGTTTCGTACATGTCGGCTGCCGGATGCCACCCCTCACCGGCCGGCATGAACGGCGGACGATTGGCGCCGAGGAACAGGTTGAAATACTGTTCCAGGTCGCTCTTATCGGGATGATACCCACTGTCCGAGAGGTGCATCACCGACCGTTCGCGTGTCTTCATAAGCTCCTCACACGCTGGTTCCTGGTTTCTTCACACTAAACTACTCCGATTTCCCTGCTGTTCGAACACTTCTCACACCCGGAAGAATCATCTCCGGAGTGTCCTGATCTTGCACATTTTATGAACAGAAAACCCGGAAAGGGATTCCGACAGCTACTGGAACTGTATCACGTTTCCAAGTGGTTGTAGATCCCGGTCTTTGGACGATCCTGCGGCCTCCGGGTGACCGGACCGATGAAGGGGGCAGAAGATCTGCCAATCGGCGGAGCAGGCTTGAGAATGGGTAGACACCGACGGTGTTGAAGCAAAAACCAGGCAGCCGTTCCGGCTATCCCGGATATTTCACGAGTTCAACGTATGTCAGATGTGAGGCGCGAAGGATGAAGCGGTATTGACATACCGCGAATCCTTCGGAACAAAGCAGATGACACAGTTGGGACCGCCCGAAGCGGGAAGAATAGCGGAGTTTGAGTTGGACACAAACTGTGCCGGAGAAGAACCGTTCATACAGGAAGCTAAATTATTGTTAATATAGCATTTTAGAGGGCGGTCTTTTCTCCATTCATGAAATATCCGGACAATTATATCGGGTCGTCTTGTGCCCGGATCATACGGATCAGCGTAGAAAATGCCGATGAGGGTGAATCTTCGGAATGGATACGATAGGTCGATTCCTGAATGAGCGCTTCATCATGAAAACTGTCGGCAAGCCCGCCGCTTCCACGAAGCGCAACCAGAGGTTTGTTGCGCGCGAGAAAATGGGCCGCGAGGCTTACACTCCCGATCCATCCCCGCACAATCAGGGCGCCGTCACAGGTATTGGCCAGGATCGTATGGCGGGCATACCCCATTCCGGTCGGAATCAAATGAGTACAACCGGGAACCGATTCGCGGACAGAGCTTTCGGCGATCACGAGACTTGTTCCCCCGTGGTCTGCTGAACCTTGAATGGCACGCTCAAAAACCCCGCTCACTCCTCCGCAGACGAGGACATCGCCGGCCTGTGCGATTAATGTGCCGACCTCATACGCCTGCTTCATGGTGTCAGCCGAAGCCTGTCCGCTGCCCAACAATCCGATATACATGTTATTGTGTCTCCGAAATGAAGAGAGCAGAAGAGGCTCAGTGAAGAAAGGCGCAACTGAACATTCCCCTGCTCAAAATCGAATGAATGGCTACAGACGGATCATCCGCTTCAATGTCACGTTCTTAGAAGGGGTTTTTCCCGATCGCGTAATATTTGAAGCCCAATGAGTGCAACCGTTCACGGTCGTACAGGTTTCGGCCGTCGAACACCAGCTTCTCCTTCAGGCGCTCGGCGAGCATTTCAAAGTCCGGTGTGCGGAAATCGCGCCATTCGGTGACCACGGCCAGGGCGTCCGCCCCTTCCACTGCGTCATACTCGTTCCTGGAGTACAGAATTCGGTCGCCGAAAATCAGTTTGGCGTTTTCCATCGCAACCGGGTCGTAGGCCCGAACTTTCGCACCGGCAGCGAGGAGGGCTTCAATCAGCACGATCGCAGGTGCTTCACGCATATCGTCGGTTTCGGGTTTGAACGAAAGACCCCAGATCGCGAAGGTTTTCCCGCTCAAATCCTCACTTCCGTAATGCGCAATCATCTTGTCATAGAGAACCCGTTTCTGCGTCTCGTTGACCATTTCGGTATTCTCGATCAATTTGAGATCGACTTCGAATTCCCGTGCCGTGCGAAGGATTGCTTTCACATCCTTTGGAAAGCATGACCCACCGTACCCGGTTCCGGCGAAGAGAAAGGAGCGTCCGATGCGAGGATCCGAACCGATGCCTGTGCGGATGGCATCGATGTTGGCGCCGACCTTTTCGCACAGCTTTGACATTTCGTTCATGAAGGAAATCTTCATCGCAAGGAAACTGTTCGCGGCGTACTTGGTCAGCTCGGCAGACACGACGTCCATGTGGATCACCGGATGACCGGTG
>WJJA01000124.1 GCA_014729955.1 bacterium | reverse complement strand
GGAGATGACAAACGGATATTGGTTCGGATCGCCAGGCGGGCCGCTGCGGAGAAGGATCAGAAGGGTCAGGGCGACAGCCTGCAGCCCGAAGGTGAGCAGCAGAAGCAACAACCACCATTGTTTCGGAAAGATTCGCCCGGTATGCATGTGTCCACCAGTGACATGCTGTCGCCCAACGTCTCCCACCGGTGCAAGCCTGCAGGGGGCGGCTTTCACAGGACCCCGACATCAAGCGTCTATGACAACACCCTCAGCGTCGCGATCATGATCGCGACGTCCTACGACTGCATCGCGCCGTTCCACGACTGCCTTGTGATGCGCCGTTCAACGGTGCAAAGTACTTTCCGACCTTTTGAAACGCAATAGAATGGCAGGATGAGCGCCATGAACGGATACCAGGCCGTCTCAAAAGGTGTCATACCGGTGAAAGCCGGTATCCAGTGTTGTTATAAAGATAGAAATATCAATCCTTTGCGCTTTTCTGGTCCGAATATTTCACAAGTGCAAACTGCGTCAGATATGAGGCGCGAAGAATGAAGCTGTATTGCAATACCGTGAATCCTTCGCCACAAAGCAGATGACGCAGTTGGGATCGCCCGAAGGGGGAATAAATAGATAAGCTTGCCTTGGTATCATTCTGTGCCGGAGCAAGACTATATAACGCGATATTATCTTATTGTTAATATAGTCTTTAGAAAAGAATGTTCTCTTCATTCATGAACTATTCGGGCTAAAAGCAATGATGTCGCAAGCAAACCGCCATTCTGCGACAGCCTGATAGGTTGGGAAGCAACTTCCTCGCGATACGGCGGTAGAACCTGAGAGCGAGAGGCCGCGGGTTTCCCTCATGGTCTTGCCCGTCACCCGCGGAAACCCGATATTCGAGGTTCAGTTAAACAGGAGAGCGGGATCTTGACGGAACCGAGCGCGGGGTACATCCAACCGGACCAGCGCGCCCATCGGATCATTGCCGGTGCGGTGCTGTTGTATGCCATCATTCAGTTTTTCAGCACGGTCGCGCCGACGACCTCATTCTGGGACTGCGGTGAGTTTATCGCCTGTTCCTATTCTCTCGGCGTGCCTCATCCGCCCGGCGCCCCGTTCTACCTGCTGCTGGGACGTTTCTTCACGATGTTTTTCCCGGCCGAGGATGTCGGGTTCCGCGTCAACGCCCTTTCCGCCATCGTCAGCGCCCTGACCGTCCTGCTCACCTACCTGATCATTGTAAGGCTGGTGCGGAAGTTTCGCGGTCCGGAAACGTCCCTGGGCGACCGGGTGGTGATGTACGGTTCCGGCGTGATCGGCGCGCTTTCGTTTTCCGCCTCGCACAGTTTCTGGTTCAACGGTGTGGAAGCGGAAGTCTATGCGATCAGTATGTTCTTCACCGCGCTGGTGATCTGGCTGGCGATGCGCTGGATGGACGCTGCGGAAAAACCGGTCGCGACACGCTACCTGTTGTTGATCGCCTACATCGTCGGACTGGCAACCGGTGTGCACCTCCTGAACGTTCTCGCGCTCAGCCCGATCGTGCTGCTGGTGTTTTTCCACCGCGCCAAATTCAGCCGTGTCGATCTGTTTTCTACGTTAAGTCTTTACACAGGCGGTGTGCTGGTGGTACTGGGCATCGTCACCGAGTCCACCGCTGCGGCTTCCTTGTTCATGATATTGGGTGTCGTCGGGATCCTCGCCTTTTTCGGTCTGCACCTCAGCCACTACTTCAAGCATAACCATTTTTCCGGCTTCACCTTCTTCTTCGCGATGCTGATCTCTTTTGTCGCGATCGGCGTGGTCTACCCCGGTGTCGTCACCGGCATCCCGAGTACCCTGTGGAACCTGCATACGATGATCAAGCCGATGCTCAGTCCGGATGCCAATGAAGGCCTCGAGCTGATGTGGCTGTTGTTCATCATGTTTGCCGTCGTGCTGGTCCCGACCATCATCGTGATTGTGAAGAAATGGCGTACCGCCTCAGTGATCATGGGATCGCTGATGCTGGTGATGATCGGTTACACCACGTATGCGACGATCTACATCCGCTCGAACCAGAAGCCGGTAATCAACGAGAACCAGCCGGATAACATTTCGGCGATGATCAGCTACCTTAACCGCGAGCAGTACGGCGCGGTCGGGCCGGTAGAAACCCAGAACTGGCCCAGTTCCAGCGATGCACGGTTGAAGCAGCAGGGCGCGGTCTACATTCGGCTTTCGAACGACTCCATCCTGCGTTTCAATGTGCTCGAGCGCCAGGCGAAATTCTGGTCCTACCAGATCAACCAGATGTACATGCGCTACCTGTCCTGGCAGTTCTTCTACAACACCGAGTACGGGCAGGCAAAGCTGTACTTTTTCCCGTTCCTGCTCGGGGTGATCGGCCTGGTGGGGCACTTCTTCCGGGATCGACGGCGTGCGTTTTTCGTGATGATGCTCTTCCTGATGACCGGCCTGGCGATTGTGCTCTACCTGAACCAACCGAACCCGCAGCCCCGCGAACGTGACTACGCGTATGTCGGCAGCTACTTCGCCTTCGCGCTGTGGATCGGCATCGGGGTTACGGTACTGTACGAGGGGCTGGAGGAGAGCTTCCGGCGGCTCGGACCGGGCGGGCGAAAGACGCTTGCCATTGTCACGGTTGCACTTGCTTTTATCCTCAGCCCGATCAACATGATTGCCCGCAACTGGGAAAGCCACAGCCGGAAGGGCAACTTCGTCGCCTGGGACTATTCACGTAACATGCTGGAAAGCTGCGAACCGGGCGGCATTCTCTTCACCAACGGCGACAACGATACCTTCCCGCTCTGGTACCTGCAGGTGGTGGAAGGGCTGCGGACCGATGTTCGTGTGGTCAACCTCAGCCTGCTCAACACCAACTGGTACATCAAGCAGTTGCGTGATGAGGAACCGAAGGTGCCGGTGGAACTGAGCGACCGAGTGATCGATGAACGCCTGACCGGACGGTCTCAGGAGGCGCTGCTGGCGCGGTACTGGCCGCCGGGACGCCGCTCCTGGACTCTGCCCAAACCGGACGGCGGCACCCTGGAGCTGAACATTCCGGCGACCATGTATGTGCCCACGGGCCTTCCGGACGAGCAGCCGGGGCAAAACAACTTCCTGCGTGTGCAGGATATGATGATTTTGCATATCCTGGAGGCAAACCGCTGGCGCCGTCCGATCTATTTCGCGGTCACAGTTTCCAATTCCAACCTGCTGGGCCTGCACGACTATCTCGCGATGGAAGGACTGGTGTTCCGCATCCACCCGGAGAAGGTGCCGGAGGTCGACGAGCCGAAGCTGCGCGAAAACATGTTCGAGACCTACGCGACCAACTACCGCAATCTGAACAACCCGGACGTGTTCTATTTCGGGAACGTCACCAAGCTGATGCAGAACTACCGCAGCGGTTTCCTGCAGCTCGTGTATGAATACTACCAGGGCACCCTGCAGGAGACACAAGCCTCCAGTGGTGTTCCGGAGGAGCAGAGGCTTGAACGCTTTGACGAACTGACCAACCGCGAGAAGGCACTCTTCACCCTGCGCTTCATGGAAGAGGTAATTCCGCACGATGTGATCCCCTACAGCAACCGTGAACTGGTGCTGCAGATGGGTCGGATTTATGCGGACCTCGGAGCGAAAGAAGAGGGTGCCGTGTTCCTTGAGCATGCTGTGGAAATGGGCGCCGAAGACTTCAAGAGCACCCTTCAGACCGCTTTTTACGTGCTGGAGTATACCCAGGACAAAGAGCGGGCGGTCCGCATGGTTACGAAGGCGCTGGACAACCGTGGACTCAGCACGGACGATCTGTTTCAGGCGGCGGCGATTCTGGAACGTGCCGGTTCAACGGATGAATTGCGCGATGTGCTGGAACGGATTCTCGAGGATCCGAACTTGAACCTTCGCGATCGCTCGGAGCTGTCCACCTTCTTCGTTGCGGTAGGCGATACCAACCGCGCCATGAACATGCTGGAAGAGCTGCGCGAAGAGAATCCCGAAGACGGTTCGGTGATGGGAGCGCTGGTCGAGGTGTACCGCATGATAGGTGATACGACCAATGC
>WJJA01000016.1 GCA_014729955.1 bacterium | reverse complement strand
CTCTATACCGGTTCGGTTCGATAATGGATCGGATCTATGGCATGAGCCTCTCGAGCAAACGTCTCCAGGATTCGCGCCGTTTCCAACAGATCTTCCGTCTCAATGATTCTCATCCATGTCCGACGTGTATTGGAAAACCCTTTGATGTAATTTCTGACGACTTTCCGCAATTCAACAACACCCCGCCGATCTCCTTTTTCCTCCACATTGAGTCGAAGATGCTTGAGCGCAATTCGGGCTCGTTCTTCGGCATCCGGCAGGGGATCAATCGGCTCGCCGGCGAGCGCCTGACGGCAACGCCGCAGTACCCAGGGATTGCCGATCGCCGCACGTGCGAGCATCACGCCATCGATGCCGGGCAGTTCTATCATGCGCAGGGCGTCATGCTCGTTCCAAATGTCCCCGTTGCCCATCACAGGGACCGGTATAGCCACCGCTGCACGTGATACGGCATCCCAGTCCGCCGGCGTACGCGGGCGATCCGCCTTCAAACGACCGTGTATGGTGATCTGTGCGGCTCCTGCTTCCAGGCATCGCTCAGCAACTTCAAGTATCTCATCCTTCCGACGAATGCCCAAGCGTGTTTTCACCGAAACAGGAACACCCCCGGAAGCGTCAACCATCCTTTTCACTGCTTCAGCCGCATAAACCGGATCGGCCATCATCCCGCAACCGGCTCCCCGATTCGCAACCTTTCGTACCGGGCAGCCCATGTTGAGATCGATGCCGTCGGGCCTGCAACGACGAACTACGTCTCCAGTCGCTGTCCCCAGTTTCTCGGCGTCGTAATCATACAATTGCATCACCAGCGGGCGCTGTTCTTCGGTGAACTCAAGCATCTGCCAAACCCGCTCAGCACCAGCGAGCAGGCCGCTCGCATTGGTGAACTCGGTATAGAGAACGACTTCCCGATCGATCGAACGTACCAGGCGACGATAGACATTGTCGGTAATGTCTTCCATCGGCGCCAGTGCGACCAGCGGACGACGAACATACCAGGGTTGATGCTGCAGGGATACTTCGGCCATAGCAGAATTGGATTCGCTTCAAACGGTGTTGAAACCTGATCGAACTCTCCATGCTTACCATGGGCAATCAGGCATAAACTAGTAATGTAAGAATTTTATCAGCAGGTATCAGCGGTCGGTTACCAGAACCACGATGACACGCGAGGGACCGTGCACACCCAGCACGAGCTCTTTCTCGATATCCGCTGTACGGCTCGGGCCGGAAACGAACACGGCATTGCCTTCACCGCTTTCTTCGGCCCATGATGCCGTCAAAGTGCCGACATCGGAATGCAGCTTCGATTGTTCGACCAGCAGGATGTGCAGCGGCGGCAGCAAGCTTACCGCCCGCACATCAGGGCGAAAAGGCGGCAACAACGCCGACCCGGTTTCAGCTGCAGCACCGAAACAACCCGTCAAACCTGCATCTGCAGCTGCAACTTCTTCACGCCATGCTCGACCCGCGGTAATCCCCGCGGTTGCATCCGGAGGTGGAACGACCTTCACTCCCGCTACCTTGAGCGAATCCAGCAGTGAATCGGACTTCAGGATTTCGTCCATGCCGACGGCAAGCGTGCTGATCTTCTGTTCGTTGGCGATCTCGACAATCTTTCCAGGCACGTCAGCGAACGGGATCATCTCCAAAACTGCATCGAGTTCCTCCAGCACACGGCGGAAATGTTTCACCTTATCGTTCATCTTTCTGCTCCCTTCCAGCATACCACTCACGGAAGGATTGCGCGGCGAACTTCGGTGCCTCCCTGTGGTCGGTCCACCCGGGGATCGGCATCGCACCACCCGGGAAGAGCCTCTGAGCACCGCGTGCCACACGGGCGGCTGCTTCGTAGCGTCCCGGTTCGCTCATCACCTCGCGATATACACGCCAGACCGTGTGCTCGGGATCGTGCTTTGATCGGGTGCCGACTCGTTTGTGACGCAGATCCAGCAACAGTTTGGGGATGGGAATTTTCACAGGGCAGATTTCCTCGCAGGCGCCGCAGAGACTGCTTGCGAACGGATGGTGCGGGGCCTCGTCGACGCCATGCAGAGCAGGTTCAAGCACCTTGCCGATCGGCCCGGCATAAACCCCCCCGTACGGATGCCCGCCAACCTGACGATACACCGGACAGGCATTCTGACACGCTCCGCAACGAATACAACGCAACACCTCCTGCATCTCCCGATCCGCGTGCACCTTCTTTCGTCCGTTGTCGACGACCACAATGTGCACTTCACGAGGTCCGGTAGGCCCCTCAGCCGGTCCCTGCATCAGGTTCAGGTAGACCGTGGTACGCTGCCCTGTGCCGCTGCGAGACAGCAACTGCCACAATTCAGCCAGGTCTCCGAGGCTTTGCGTGACCCTTTCCCATCCCATCAGCGCGATCACCATATCCGGTTGCGAGGTGACCATTCGGCCGTTGCCTTCGTTGGTCACGGTGGCGATGTGCCCGGTTTCCGCCACCGCAAAGTTCACCCCGCAAATCCCGACTCGAGCGCTGAGAAATTCCTTGCGCAGAGCTTCACGGGCGTAGCGGGTCAGCGTCGGCGGATCGTCCGTGTAGGGCACCCCCAGCTTTTCTGCGAACAGTCGGCCCACATCGCGCCGATTCAGGTGCATCGCCGGCATCGTGATATGGCTCGGCACTTCGCCGCGCAACTGCACGATATACTCGCCCAGATCGGTTTCCACGGGATGGATTCCCGCTTGTTCCAGCGCATTGTTCAGCCCGATCTCTTCGGTGAGCATGCTCTTGGATTTAACGATTCGGTCGACGCCGGTCTTCTGGATGAGACCGACAACAAGCCCGGCAGCCTCCCCGGCATCGGCGGCGTAGTGGGCCGTGACCCCGTTTTCTTCCCAGCGTGCGACAAGTTGCTCATGCAGCGCCGGAAGGTTCTCGACCGCGGATTGGCGCCGGTTGGTGATCCTGTCGCGCCGGTCCTCAAAGTCGGGCCACTCGGCGGCGCGAGCGTCACGTGCACGCACAGACTTTTGCGTGTTCTGCTTGTAATTGAGCGGGCCGTCTCCACGCCGCTTCAACTCTTCGAACATCTGCTTCTTTAATGACTGTGTCGGTAATCCATGGCTCAAAGCAACACCTCCCCGCCCGCAAGGATACGGGCGTAATGCAACGTGCGAATCGGAAGCTTCCTGCGACTCAACATCACGCTGATATGCATCAGGCAGGAATCGTCCG
>WJJA01000123.1 GCA_014729955.1 bacterium | reverse complement strand
TGTCACAGCAGGACCGCCCTGCTTGTGCCTATTTTAGTTGCATCCATCCATCACGGGAGCAGTACATGCGCATCCGGAAACCAGCTCACTGCATGCCGGCAATCATCCTCGCTCTGCTGCTGTTCCAAGCGTTTTCCTCATCGGCAGCGGAGATCGTTCTGGAGGGTACCCAGGCGTCCCGAGTGAAGATTGTCATGCGGGAGATCGTGGACCCATTTCCCGGCATGAAAACCCTTGAATTGCGATTTGTGGAGCCGAAGAGCTTCGAATCCCCGACCTATCGTCAAAAAATCGATGCCCTGCGTTTCGAGTTTGACCCGGCTCCCGCATCGCGCATCCAGGAGATAGACGATACCGGCAACCGTGTGCACATTGTCCACTGGTCGTCCGTGGACAGCCCTGTGCGCGCCTCCCTGACGTACGAGGCCGAGGTGCAGGCCAAGGCGATTGCGTTAACCACCGATGCGCCGTACCCGCCAACCGATCTCCCGTCCGAGTTGGATCTCTATCTGCAACCGAGTCCGCAGGTTCAATCGAGCCACAAGCGTATCAAGACTTTGTCCAGGGAACTGACCGTCGGCGCGTCCGACCAGTATGAAGTGGTGATGGCGGTGATGCGCCATGTGATCGATAACATGGAATACATTTTGCTGCCTGAGCATTTCGATGCGTTGTCCTGTCTGACAACGGGAAAAGGGAATTGTCAGAACTACTCTCACCTGGCGGCCGCGCTGTTGCGTGCGGCGGGTGTGCCGGTGCGTATCGTGAACGGCATCACCCTGAAGAAACCCTACTCGCTTGAGGCGGGTGCCTACACCTACAGCTTTGAATCCGCGCAGGGGCGCCATTCCTGGATCGAGGTGTGGTTTCCCGAAACCGGCTGGTTACCGTTCGATCCGCAACGTACCGCATGGTGGGTTGAGACTCGATATATCCGTGTGGAGGTCGGGCGTGACAATGCGGACACAGACCAGGATGGGACGGTGCAGTGGAGCGCCCTGCGTGGTTCGCCCGGACAACCGCGTGTGGATGAGCAAATCGAAGTGACCTTCCTGCGCGATCAAATCGCTCTGCGTACTGTCGGCGAGGAACCCGGCACAGAAGAGGTGCTGCTTCGACCTGTCATCGGCCGTGACACGCCGGCCTCCAAAACGCCTTCCAGGCCGTCACCTGAGAAGCCGCGCGATGAGACGCCGGAAGAGATCGACTACGCTTCTTTGACCTACAACGTGCCCTACACGTACGGCAACAAGGAGTTTCCACGCCTGTTCAATTTTCTCGAAGCACGCATCGCCGGGCCGGATCGTTCGAACCGGAACCGCCTGGAGAAGAATTTCGTCGTGGAAACCGCGGAATACGTGACCGGCCCCAAGGTTTTCGCGCAGTATTTCGATCCGGGATCTCCGCTGCTGCTGGAGGAGATCAAGCTCGCCCTGTTCAGCTTCGGCGGGGACGGCAGCCTCTGGATCGACCTGCACGAAGATGAGGGCGGCCGACCGGGCATCCGACTTGCTTCCTCCCAGCCCGTTTCGCCGAGCGACTTCATGAACCCGAAAGGGTATGACTGGGTTGCCTTCGACTTTCGCCGTGAAAGCCTGGGGCTGGGACCCGGTGGGTACTGGATGGTGCTGCGTTCACGCGGCGCACCGATTGTCAACTGGTTTTACTGTTACGGCAAGGCGGTCGGCCCGGCGCGAGGTACGCTTTCAACACCACAGGACGGTGAGACATTCACCACCATCCAGACCTACGAGTTCAACTACATGATTGCCGGCAAAGGCGCGAAAGAACTGATGGAAGAGTGAAACAGCGATACCGTTGCAGTTTATTGCCCAAACTGAACCGTAAGGAGAGGAACGATGCTGTTCGTGACCAACCGTCGCCCGGCGGTATCCGCCTGGACACGAAAAGGTCGTCCGATACGCTTCGACCTGCGCGACAACACCGCCGGTCAGCAACTCTACTACTGCGAACGGAACGCTGACGCTCACTACACCGAGATCGGTTCATCCCCATTCTTCGAACGGCTGCGAACGTCTGAAGCCGAGCAAATTCTCCTGTTTGTGCATGGTTTCAACAACCTGCCTGAACCGGATGTGTTCCCGCTTGCGCACAAGCTGCAGGCCCTGTTTGATGGCGAGCACAAAGGTTTGATCGATGTTGTGCCGATCATCTGGCCGAGCATGGGACGTCTGACGGACTATTTCACGGACCAGGACAGCGCCGACGCGAGTTCATTCGCGTTTTCACGCATGCTGCAGCGTTTCGACGACTGGCGGCTTGAGCGGGCGAAGCGGGACGAGGCGTGCCGTAAGCGGATCAACATCCTCGCGCATTCCATGGGCAACCGTGTGCTGCGTGGAGCGGTGGAGCACTGGGCCGGACGTGTGTTGCGCGGCGAAGCCCCCCTCCTGTTCCGCAACCTGTTCATGGTCGCCGCCGATGTTCGCCACAACACGCTCGAACCGGATCGTCCGGGACGCTTTCTGCCCGCCGCGGCTCGTCATATCACCGTGTACCACGCTGCGGACGACATGGCTCTGCGGGCGAGCAAGGTAATCAACCCGGGCAACCGCATTACGTCCCTGCGGATGGGGCACAACGGACCGCGTGATCTGCAGGAGATTGACGTGAAGAATGTCTATTCGGTCGATTGCGGGCTGTTCAACCAGTCGTACGATTCGGATGACGGCCACACCTATTTCCTCACGGATTCTTCCGGCGAACCGGGCAAGGCATTCCTGCACATTCTCGATGCGATTCGTACCGGACGCGTGCGTGCGGAGCAGGACCGGACTCTGGATTTGTGAGCATCGCTGTCCGGCGTCGGGTTGGATGCACCGACCCCGTTAGCCCGGATATTTCACGAGTTCAAACTCGTGTCAGATGAGAGGCGCGAAGGATGAAGCTGAATGGCAATACCGCGAATCCTTCGGAACAAAGCAGATGACACAGTCGGGACCGCCCGAAGGGGGAATGAAAAACGAGTTTGGCCTGGACACAATCTGTGCAGGAGAAAAACTGTATGTCGTGATATGATCTTGTTGTTAATATAGTTTACAGAAAAGCCTGTTCTCGCCATTCATGAAATATTCCGGTTACACTGCAAAAGCCGGGTTCAAAGAACCCGGCTGTGTTTCACATTAAGATCATCCGCCGGATTGTCAGAGATCCGGCCGGTCTCCACATTCTACCCCCACCGCTCGCGCAGGTTGAGGGTCATCTTGTAAAGCACGGTTACAACGAACGCGCCGAGCGCCCAGATCGCGAGGCCGATCATCACCTCCGGCAGGGTCGGCACATAGCTCACCACTTCACCCAGCGGGGAGGGAATGAAACCGGTGATCACAAGGCCCAGGCCCTTTTCGATCCACAGCGACACGAACACCGCGACGCATGCGAAGGCCAGCACCTTGTAGTTCTTGCGTGTCTTCGGGTTCACCAGCAGCACGAACGCACTCACGCCCAGCAGCATGCTGACCCACATCCAGCCGACGAGGAAGTTGTTGCCCTCCAGACCGACGAAGAGGTACTTGAAGTGAGAGATGTGTTCGGGAATGCCGCTGTAAAACGCGGTGAAGAGCTCCATCGCCACGAAGAAGAGGTTGATCCCGAGCGCATAGGTGATGATCATCGCGAGCTGGTTGATCGCCCTGTCGCCGGCGTCGAATTTCGAAAGCCGCCGCAGCAGCATCGCCAGCAGGATCAACAGGGCCGGGCCGGCTGCGAACGCCGACGCCAGGAATCGCGGTCCAAGCACGGCGGTCATCCAGAAGGGACGCGCCGCCAGGCCCGAGTAGAGCATCGCGGTCACGGTATGAATCGAGAACGCCCACGGAATCGATAGAATGATGAACGGCTTGATCCACTTCGGCGGGGCGACGCCTTTCTTCTCCGCCTGCATTGATACGCTCGAGATCAGGATGTTCAGCAACAGGTAGCCGAACAGCACCACCGTATCCCAGAACATCATCGAATGCGGGGAGGGATGCAGGAACACGTTCAGGATGCGAAACGGCTGGCCCATGTCCACGAAAATGAAGCTCATGCACATCAGCACGGCGCCGATCGCGAGGAACTCGCCCAGGATGGTAATCTTGCCGAACGCCTTGAAGTTGTGCAGATAATAGGGTAGCACAACCATCACCGCTGAAGCTGCCACACCGACGAGGAAGGTGAACTGGGCAATGTAGAAGCCCCAGGTTACATCACGGGACAGCCCGGTGATGCCCAACCCCTCGGTAAACTGCCGCACCCAGTAGTAGGCGCCGATCAGCATGATGCCGACCAGCAGCGCCAACCACGAGTAATATGACTTTCCGCCTTGTATCGCTTTTTCAATCATCGCCGCGCCCTCACACGATATAATAAACCTGCGGTTGGGTGCCCAGGTTGGGCTTGCGTCGAATGGTAAAGTGCTCTTCCAGCAGGTGACGCACGGAACTGTGCGGATCTTCGAGGTCGCCGAACGCAATCGCGCCGCCGGATGCCTCGACGCATGCCGGTGCAATGCCGCGCGCCAGGCGTTCTTCGCAGAAGGTGCACTTCTCGACCACACCGCGCATCCGTGTCGGGAAATCGCCCTGGATTTCTTCGATGTGCGGTCGCGGGTCGCGCCAGTTGAAGCTGCGGGAGCCGTACGGGCACGCAACCACGCAATACCGGCAGCCGATGCAACGGTGCCAGTCCATCATCACCAGGCCATCCTCTTCACGCTTGAAGGTCGCCTCGGTCGGGCAGACGTTCGTGCAGGGCGGTTCGTCACAGTGATTGCACAGCAAAAGCGTGCTCTTGTGGCGGATGTGTTCGGTGTAGACCGGAATATCCTGTTCATGGAAGGCGTGGTGGAAGTCTTCTTCCCAGATCCACTTGATCTCGTCCTTCTTGATCTCGAATTCCGGTACGTTATGCCGTGTATGGCAGGCGTCGATGCAGCGCTCGATGGTCGCTTCGTCGAGTTTGCGTGTATCGATCACCATCGCCCAGCGTTTCGCGGTCAACGGCTCGCGGAAACTGGACGCTTCCCCTTGCGGCGGACCGGGGCTTACGGTCGGTGCCGTCGCCGCCGCACCCTCTTCCATCTTCTTCACATGGATCGGGTCTTCGGAAGCAAGGAGCGTGGACACCGGTTTCGCCGCCGCGCCGAGACTGACCACGCCGGCCAGCTTGAGGAACTTTCTACGGTCGACAGACATCAGTGGCCTCCTCCATGCATATCGTCCTCGGGCATCGTCGCGCCGTGGTCGCCCTGACCCAGGTCCTGCTCCGGAACGATGTGGCAGTCCCAGCAATAAGGCGCCACGGCCATGTAATTGTGGCACCGGTCGCAGAAGGTGTCCTTGTTCGGGTGACAGTCGAGACAGGTGTTGGTCAGGGACATCGGGTAGCTGCGGCCGTCGGCGGTCTGGTGGATACGATCCGCCGAGCGGACGACATCGTTGCGCCAGTTGTTCAGGATGTCCATGTGCGCGGACCGCATCCGGTCGGCATCCATGATGCATTCATCCTTGCCGGGCACATGCTCGGTTTCGATCACCAGCTCGGGCTTGGTCCAGGCCTTGCCGCTGACCACGTTGTACCACACCGGCAACGTGATCAGAACTATGAAAATCAGCAGGCCGATCAGGATTTTCGGAAAATCATGCATGGTCCTCGGCCTCCTGTGTTTGCGCCTCGGCTTCGGCCTCTTCCGCCTGGTTGACGAAAGGCATGCCGCGGAGGTCGGTTTCTCGTTTCTCGCCTTTCATCACGAGGGCGTTGCCGATGTATTCATGAATCCCGGCCACTTCCACGCCCGGCACCCAGAAGTCCATCAACGCCGGCAGGGTCGCCTTGTCGATCGCGCAGATGCAGGTCAGCACGTTGACGCCGTACTTCTCGTGCACATGCTTCACCGCGTTCGCTCTCGGCAGGCCGCCGCGCAGACGCATTTCCATGTTTTCGTCCGTACCCAGACCGGAGCCGGACCCGCAGCAGAATGTCTGCTCACGGATGGTGTTTTCCGGCATCTCGCGGAAGTTGTTGCAGGCGGCTTCGATCACATAGCGCGGCTCGTCCAGCAGCCCCATCGCACGCGCCGGGTTGCAGGAATCGTGGAAGGTCGGCACCCACTGGTCGTTGCGGCTCTTGTCCAGGGTGATCTTGTTGTTACGGATCAGGTCGGCGGTGAACTCGCAGATGTGGACCATTTTGGTGGACCTTGCGTTCTCGAAGACCGTGCCGGTGATCGGCGATTTCGGCACCTCGAGGAAGTCCGCCGGGCCGTTGTGTGTATCCATGTACTGGTGGATCACGCGCCACATGTGGCCGCACTCGCCGCCGAGGATCCACTTCACGCCCAACCGTTCCGCTTCCATGTACATCTTCGCGTTGAGCCGTTTCATCAGCTCATGGGAATGGAACAGGCCGAAGTTGCCGCCTTCCGAAGCGAAAGTGGACCATGTG
>WJJA01000122.1 GCA_014729955.1 bacterium | reverse complement strand
GTAACACGTGCACGGGACGAACTGTGCTTAACCTGGGCACGGCAGCGGACCTTGTGGGGACGGTCGGATTCACGATCCGCAAGCGTATATCTTTCGGAAATTGACGATACCCTGCTGGACCGTCAGGACAAACAGGCACGATTCGGATCAGTGTTTGCAGACACGGGACAATCCGGCCCACTCGGCGGAACGCTGTCCTGGAGGCGTGCGGATGGTTCTGCCGAAGCGAAACCGTGGCGTGGCGATAGCGGCACCCGCGTAGCACTCGAGGATATGCCTGCGCTTCGTGTCGGTGAACTGGTGGAGCATACCCGCTTCGGCCGGGGCATCGTGCTTTCCGTAGAACCTTACAAGACGCATGATCGTCGCGTTAAAGTTTCTTTCGAGGGGGAAGAGATGCCGGTCACGATGGTGCAGAGCAAGGCGAACCTGGTACCGGTGAGGGATTTTCAATGATGCGGGGGATGCTGCAAACTGCAACTACGCTGCTGTTGCTTCTTTTCCTGGCTGCAGGTTCGCTTTACGGGCAGGTGGGACGCTCCGAATCTGACTTCATCCATGCCAAGCGCCTGTATGAAGACGGCTTCTATGATTTGGCCGTAGAGGCGCTGCAGGCTTTTATCGTTTCTTACCCTGACAGCCCGAACCTGGTGGATGCGAAACTCCTTGTCGGCAAAGCGTATTTCGCGGACGAACGTTTCAGTGACGCACGCATGGCTTTCCAGAAGGTCGAACTGGAATACCCCGATTCGCCGGCTGCCTTGACATCCATACAGCGACAGGCGGAATGCCTGTTGCGTATGGGAGAACGAGATAAAGCGGCACGGACCTATTTCCGAATCCCCGTCTATTACCCGTCTTCCGCAGAAGCACCTCAAGCTCTGCTTCAGGCTGCCACAATTCTCGTTGAAATGGATCGACTCGATGATGCGGAAGAGCCTGTACAGCAGATTTTAAACCAGTATCCCGATTTTCCCCGTTACCAGGAAGCTCAGCTGCTTTGGGCGAGAATCAACGCACAACGGGGACAGTATGACCTTGCCCAGCGCGATGCTCAACGTGTCGCTCTGAAGACACAGGATCCTGGACTTGCAGCCGAAGCGCTTTATTTCGCAGGTGGTTGGCTGGAAGAGCTGGGACGCATGGACGAAGCAGAGACAGTCTGGAGGAAGATTGTAGAATCCTATCCGGACACCGACCCTCAACCGATTGCTATGGAACGCCTCGGCAACCGACTGCTGCGCCAGGGTCGTATCGAAGATGCGCTGGCCCTTTACAGCGAGGTTCTTGAGGAAGACGTCGGCGCGACCGTGAAGATAGCAAGCGTTGAAGGGATCGCGGACGCACGATTCATGCAGGGAGATTGGGCGAAAGGTGTTGAGATATATCGTACGTTACTGGACACGGCTTCACTCGGTGAACGAACCAGGTCGGTGCGGTTTCGCCTCGCACTCTCGCTTGAGTACGGCGGTGAGCGTGAGCAGGCTGTTGAGATCTACAGAGAGCTTGCAAGAGACAAAGAGGGCAGGTTTTCAGCAGCTGCCGCGTGGCGGTACGGTGTGCTTGCAGAACGGCAGGGTGATATCGAGGCGGGTATCGAAGCGTTTAAGCTGGCACGGGAAGGTGTGGAAGATGCATACATGACATCCGAAATCATCTATCGGCTTGCAGAATTGCAGCTGAAAGAAGACCCTGAAGATGTCCTGGAAACTTTGGAAAAGTTCGAGGAACGCTTCCCACAATCGAACCGGGTGGATGAAGCCGGGTTTCTCAGGTTGCGTGCATTAGAAGCCCTTGACAGGATTGATGAGGCGATTGAAGGCTACAAAACATTTCAATCCCACTGGCCTTTCAGTCCGCTTGTGGAAGATGCACGTGAACGTTTGCACAACCTCGTCTCGTTCCAGGTAGGCGAGGAAGACCCTTCCATGAAACTTGCCGGCTTGCTCGCAGAATCAGCCGCAGGGCTGGACCAGGCGGAATTGGCGGTTCGACTTGCTGACATCTATCTGCGCGATTTCAAGGACTTCGACAAGGCTATACAGCAATACCAAAGTGTTATCTCGTCACAGAAACAGTCGGATGACCGGAAACAACGTGCGGCTGTCGGTCTTTCAGAAGCATATTGGTTGAAGTGGCAAAAATCTGCCATGGCGTTGCCGGCCTATCTGGATTCGGTTCAGCTTTCAAAACGGTCGGAGAGTGCGGCCCATCTTGCAAAGACCCTGCGTGATCTGAGTGAGCTGTTGCCGGACAGCGCGAAGGCGAGCGTCGAGTACAGGATTCATTCCATTGAGTTGTCTGCGATGGAAGAAGAGAGAAGAATTCAGTCGGCACGGGTACGCTGGCCGGCATTTGTCAACAAATATCCCCTCAGTGTGAAGGCACCTGAAGCAATCTACAAAGCCGGCTGGGCATTCTCGCAGCCGATTGAAGCGGATACTGCAGACACGACCGGCGAAACCATCCTTACCGCGATCGAATACCTTGAATTGGTTCGCGACGAGCATCGTGGGTACCGAAACCGTCAGGAAGCACTCCTCTTGCTGGGCGATCTGTATCGGCTCGTGGGGCGTGTTGAAGATGCCGTGAACGCATACAGCATGGTGATGGGAGCAGGAGAAAGCCCTGAAGCGATCAAAGCACGTGTACGTTTGATTCATGATGACAGCCTGCCCCTGCCGGATCGCTTGCAAATGGTCGAAGATATCCGCAGCAAAGCTCCCTATCATCCTGATCTTGAGTCTATACGGCTGACGGCTGTGGATTTGATGTTGGAAGCCGGTTGGTATGAACAGGCTGAAGGTGAGCTTCGCGCCATCATGGATTCTCATGAACCCGGCGATCCTGGTCTTGTGATGCTGGGTGATCAGAAACGCAAGCTTTCCTACCTGCTCGCCGTAACGCTTGAAGGTCAAGGGCGACGAACAGAGGCTGTATCGGAATACCTTCGCTACCTGGCGTATTTTCCCAACGGGCAGGATGCCTCTCGGGCACGGTTCCGGCTTGCTGAGTTGTACCAGGGACTGGGTGAGGCGGTTGAGGCACTGAAGTATTACCGGAAAACCACCGAGGATCGTCGTGCCGGGGGACACTTGCAGCGCACGTCTTTCCGACGGATTACACGAATCGAACTTGCGCTCGGTGAATATGCGGATGCTCGTGAAGCAGCGATGGAGGTGGTCAACAGGAGCACGGATCAGGATACCGTCTTCGAATACCGCCAGCTTGCGACGATCACGCTGTATCGTCGAGGGCTTTTGGAACTGGCGAAGAACGAAGCTCTTCAGGTCCGCAGAGATTTTAAAAAACGCGATGACGTCGATTTTGCTACCGCACGATTCTACCTGGAGAAGGGTCGGTGGTATTCGAATCAGAAGCAGTTTCCCGCGGCTGAAGACAATTACAAGATTGTACTGAAGAAGTATGAGTCCACTCCTTGGGCGGCTGAGGCGAAATATTTGCTGGGTCGCGATATGCTCGCGCAAAATCGCGAAGAGGAAGGATTGCCGCTGCTGCAGGAGATGACGGAACAGTACCCGGACCACCCCATCGTCGGATCGGTGTGGATGACGATGGGCAATTACCTCGTGCGAAACGGACGTCTTGTGGAAGGAGCATCCGCGTATGAAAGAATCACCAACAACAGGCGATTCGAACATTTATGGCCGGCGGTCTATCAAAACCAGATGAAAGTGTATAAACAGGCTGGTTTCTATGCAGGTGCCTTGAAGGCAGTGCAGGGATACCTTGATCTTTATCCGAACGCCGAAGACAGGATCGAAAAGCAGATGGAAATCGGTCGTCTCTACATGCTGATGGAGCAGTACGATCTTGCGATTTCCCATTTCAGGGACATTCAGCCTTTCACCACAATCGAGCAGGAGGCGGAGAGCCAGTATTATATTGGCGAGGCATTGGAGAAGCAGAGTCGCTATGCCGAAGCGACAATTGAGTATCTCAAGGTCGATTACCTGGGAAAAAAGACGAAGATGCAGTGGGCGGTGACGGCTTTGTACAGCGCCGGCCGTTGTTACGAGAAAATGGGCCGATCCAGGAAAGCGCGTGACATGTACGCTGAGATTGTTACACGCATGGGGTTGGGCGACCCGCTCGGGCGGACCGCACAGGAGCAGATCGACCGTTTGCGGCAAGGGGAGTAGAATGAGTTTACGCGAAGCGGTGGGCAGCCGCTGGCTTGAGATTCATGTCAGTGAAGCCCTCCGCGAGGATTTGGGCAGAGCCGGTGACATTACCTGTGAAGCCACGGTACCTGAAACCATTATCGGTCAGGCCGATCTGGTCGCGAAACAGGTCGGTGTTCTGGCGGGTGCAGACTGGGCGATTCTAACGGGCGAACGAACTGAACCACCGGTGAATTGGGAGTTTGTTGTCGAGGACGGCACCCGTCTCAAGCCGGGGCAGGTGGTTGCACATGTCCGTGGACCGCTCTGGGGCATTCTGATCAGCGAACGTACTGCGATCAACGGACTGGCCCGGCTTTCCGGGATCGCAGGGATGACAAACGCAGCAGTAAAGGCTGTCAGGGGTACTCGTGCGCGTGTGCTGGACACGCGGAAAACCACACCGGGCTGGCGTGTGGCCGAAAAATATGCCGTCCGCATAGGAGGTGGGGCAAACCACCGCGTCGGCTTGTATGATGAGATTTTGATCAAAGAAAACCACATCGAGGCGGCCGGGGGTATAGGCAACGCCATGGAACGCGCGCTGGAGTGGCGTCGCAAACGCGCGCTTGAGTTGAATGTCCCTATTGAAATCGAAGTTAAGTCGTTGGAAGAATTGAAAGAAGCGCTCGTGTTCTCGCCGGAACGTATTCTTCTTGATAATTTTTCGCTCGAAGATCTTAAACTGGCGGTCAAAACGGCCGGTGAAAGATGTGAGCTGGAAGCTTCAGGGGGAATCACGCTTCAGAACATCGCTGACGTCGCTGCCTCCGGGGTCCGTCGAATCTCTCTGGGGGCCTTGACACACTCCGCTCCTCCTCTTGATCTTTCGCTACTTGTAAAGCACGTGTAAACTGAGTCTTAAGCGATAATCTCTCAGTGCTTTACTTCATGCGGAAACCACGGTCGGGACCGATGCATCCAACACACCGCTCGTTGTTCCGATACAACTTCAAAGAGGATACGATTCATGGCATCCGACGCCGGTCTTGGAAGGTTTTCATTCGTTCTCCATTCTCATCTCCCGTATGTACTCGCGCACGGTCGCTGGCCGCACGGCATGGTGTGGCTTTCCGAAGCTGCGGCTGAAACGTACATCCCGCTGTGGCGGGTCTTTCGCAAACTGGCGGATGAAGGACGCCGACTTGCAGTCACCATCGGGATAACACCGGTGTTGGCTGAACAACTGGCCGATCCGACCTTTGTCCTGGAGTTCCTGGAATACCTCGAACTGAAGCAGAAAGCAGCTCGACGTGATCTGGAAGCCTTCACAACCGAAGGCAAGGACAACATGGCCAAGACCGCAAAGTTCTGGATCGAGTTCTACGAGGAGCTCGAGAAGGACTTTCGAGGACCATTGAAAAAAGACATCATCGGAGCGTTCAGGCAGTTGCAGGATGAAGGTGCTATTGAAATTATCACATGCGCTGCCACGCATGGGTATCTCCCGCTACTGGGTACCGATGAGGCGGTCAATGCCCAGGTCAAATTGGGTGTTGACGCGTACAAGAAGCACTTCGGTCGCGATCCGAAGGGTATCTGGCTGCCGGAGTGCGCCTATCGTCCCTCGTATCAATGGTCCAAGCCGACTGATCCGAATGATCCCGGCTTTGTTCGTGAAGGCGTGGAGCGAGTCTTGCAGAAGAACGGACTGCGATACTTCGTCGTTGATTCCCACCTGCTCAAGGGCGGCAAGGCGATCGGTGTGTATATGACACGATTCGAAGGGCTTCGTCAGCTCTGGGAGCAGGCGGAAAAAGGCATGAAAGAAAAGGTTCGCGATGAGGATTTCGACAAATCGCCGAATCGCCTGTATTGGGTCGAAGGTACGGTGGGTGACGATGAGCCGGTCGGTATTCTCACGCGTGACGAAGAGACCAGCCTGCAGGTCTGGTCCGGAGAATGGGGGTATCCCGGAGACAGCAATTACCTGGACTTCCACAAGAAGCATTTCCCCGGCGGTCATCGCTACTGGAGTGTGACCAGCCCGAAAGCCGATCTTGGCGATAAACTGGAATACGAAGTGGATGCGGTAGAAGGGCGTCTCGAAGAGAATGCCGACCATTTTGTCGCCAAATTGCGGGAGGTTCTGAGCAATGCAGAGAATGTCCCGGTTGATCAGCGGTTTGTCGTCAGTCCGTTTGATACCGAACTCTTCGGACACTGGTGGTTCGAAGGTCCACGCTGGTTGGAAAAGGTATTGCGCAAGCTGGATGAAATGGATGAAATCGAACCAGTGCACGGCAGCGAATTGATCGGCTCGATCGATGAGGCTCCGGTTGTGTCGATTCCGGAAGGCTCATGGGGTGAGGGCGGCTTTCATTACATCTGGCTGAATCGTGACACCGAGTGGACCTGGCCGTTGATCTACGACGCTGAGCAGAAGATGACAGAAGCGGCACGCGAGTTCAGCGGGCACAGCGGCCTGGTGTATGAACTGCTGCAACAGTTGGCACGAGAACTGGTCCTGTTGGAATCGAGCGACTGGCAGTTTCTCATCAGCACGGTTGCGGCACGGGATTATTCTGAAATGCGCACACGCAACCATGCGAATGAGTTTGAATTCGTGCATCAGATGCTTCGAAAGACAGCCGGCGGCAAGGAGATGACGCTTGAGGAGTGGAACCGATACCAGGCAGTGAAAGAG
>WJJA01000121.1 GCA_014729955.1 bacterium | reverse complement strand
GTGTTACACAGAGGTGCCGGGCTGCCGTTCGATCAACGTCGGATGTTCCTTGCAAGTGTTGAAAAGGTAGCGACGGATCTCCCGTACAACCAACGCCTCCGGGATAAGCAGACGGAAAAGGCGCACCCCCCATGCCGAGGGTGCGCCCAAGGAAAGAGAAGGAGGTACTGCACAGATCAGACAACGCCCTGGTCGAGCATGGTGTTCGCGACCTTGAGGAAGCCGGCGATGTTGGCACCGTTGACGTAGTTGTCGGGGGTGCCGAACTCTTCCGCCGCCGCCTTGGATGCGTCATGGATCGACTTCATGATGCCGGAAAGACGGCCGTCCACTTCTTCGCGGGTCCAGCTCAAACGCAGGCTGTTCTGACTCATCTCGAGACCGGAAACCGCCACGCCGCCGGCGTTGGCCGCCTTGCCCGGGCCGTAGAGGATCTTCTTGTCGAGGAACAGTTCCACACCGTCCGGCGTGGTCGGCATGTTCGCACCTTCAGAAACCACGTAGACGCCGTTGTTCAGCAGGTTCTGGGCGTCCTTGGCATTGATTTCGTTCTGGGTTGCGCTCGGGAAGGCGCAGTCGGCCTTGTGATCCCACAGCGGGTTGTAGTCGAGGCCGCTGTCGATCGGATAATAGGTCGCGCTCTTGAACTTTTCGGCATACTCGCTGATACGTCCGCGGCGCACGTTCTTCAGATCCATCACCCACGCCAGCTTCTCGCGGTCGACGCCTGCTTCGTCGTAGACATAGCCGCCCGAATCGGAGAAGGTCATCGGCTTCGCGCCGAGGTCCAGCAGCTTTTCGGTGGTGTACTGCGCCACGTTACCGGAGCCGGAAACGATCGCGGTCTTGCCTTCGAGGGTTTCGCCGCGGGTTTCGAGCATGTTCGCCGCGAAATAGACGGCGCCGTAGCCGGTCGCTTCCGGACGAATCAGGCTGCCGCCCCAGGCGAGGCCCTTGCCGGTCAGCACGCCGACAAACTCATTTCGAATCCGCTTGTACTGGCCGAAGAGGAAGCCGATTTCACGACCGCCGACGCCGATGTCACCGGCCGGGACGTCTGTGAACTGGCCGATATGACGCTGCAATTCGGTCATGAAGGACTGGCAGAAACGCATCACTTCGTTGTCGCTCTTACCCTTCGGATCGAAGTCCGAGCCGCCCTTGCCGCCACCCATCGGGAGCGTGGTCAGGCTGTTCTTGAAGACCTGCTCAAATGCGAGAAACTTGAGGATGCCGAGGTTCACCGACGGGTGAAAACGCAGACCGCCCTTATACGGACCGATCGCACTGTTCATCTCGATACGGAACCCGCGGTTGACCTGCGGGTCGCCCTGGTCGTCCAGCCACGGCACACGGAACATGATCACACGCTCGGGTTCGCAAATGCGCTCCACGATCTTCGAAGTGCGATACTCCGGATGCTTATCCATCACCAGGTCCAACGACTCGACCACTTCCATCACCGCTTGATGGAATTCCGGCTCCGCCGGGTTCTTGGCCTTCACCATCGCCATAATGGAATTGACAAACTCGGACATGGAACTACTCCTTTGTTAACTGAACCCTCTCCCATGGGAGAGGGACGCTGGATATAGGGGTCAAACGGACGACCGAGGTGAATCCACCTCCCCCTGTGCCGCCGTGTTCTGCATGCCTGTCAAGGATACGGTCTGCCCCGTGAAGGGAATGCGGTCTACCGGATCAACAGGAAAAGGTGCGCTCATGAATCCATTCCAATAACCGTATTTCGTCGTTGAGCGCCTGCTATGCCCTGTCGATGGGAAAAAACGTAGGCATGGAAGGTCAAAGAGGGCAACATGGTGCTCTAGGAGTCCGGCGGGCAAATCCAGCATTAATACCGATCTACAGTATAGGGTATTCCCTGATTCGATACTTCGAAATCCCTTGGATCCGTACGCGTTAACTCTTGGTTCGCCCCAAAAACTTGAGGGAAAGAGTGGAAAAGGAAGGATGAAACCGCGAAAAACAGACAAAGAGAGATCAAATACGGATCATTCTCGTGGAGGGATACCCCTACAAGCGCAAGAATCGTGAAATGGCACCCCGACGGCGCGCGGTCCAACGATACAACGGCTCAAGCATGTACGGCAAGGGCGGGATGCTGCCCGCGAGACCGAGCGCACGCCAGGGCCAGGGCAATCCTCGCAAGACTGACAGCACAGCTTTTGCGCCGGTCTCTACCTGTATATCACCGGCCGACACGAGATGCACGGTTTCGTTCAGCCGTGCCGGCGACAGAGCGACCTCGAGTCGCCGCCAGGTGTCGCGGTCCCGATTGCCGACGCACTCATATGCTCGATTTTTATCTCGACGGACCACCCAGCGGGCGAGTCGTGCACAGACAACACATTGTTCGTCGTACAAGATGACAGCTCGTCTGGCCGTTTTGCGGAAGGTGTTCACTGCATTATCCCCAATACGTACACAGGGTTGACTCGGAGTTGGGCATCAACCTGCAAACCTGTTTCGATCAGTTTTGTTCCGCATACGCTACGTCGTACACAGTCTCCCGGTTCCCCGGCTGTCGGTTTCTCCTTCGGGTTTTGTCCGGTTTCGCTACTCACCTGTGCGGATTTGCTGCAACGTTCGATGTGCAAGAAATATGTAACATGCTGAATATAATAATTTTACTCCATGAGTAAGAATCGGCACGCCGGTTGCTTTTACATGGGCAGGACCCGAGCCGGGGGTTCACAAACGATTTGAGCCTGCGGTCACTTTGACACGGTTGACATGAAGCCTTCTAGCCGATTGTACCCTCCGCTCTGTCCTGTTCGATCTTTCACTTTGAGAGTACGACCCGATACGTGTAACGTGCTATTGAGAACACGTATCTTACGAAAAAAGAACGGACGACAGCTGCACAGGAGCAACCTGCCGTCCTTAGAAGATCGAACCACGGTTGCCAAAGGGAGGGAGCCCATGCAAGGCGACGAGAAGCAGCAGGGAAACGGCGGAAGCACGGAAGCGGAAGACATGGACCGTCGGGAAAACGTCGAAGAGACACCGGAAGCGACGAAACCCGCAAGCGACGAGGCGGTCAAGCAGGAAGAGGACACCGGCACCGAGACGACCGGTGAAGAGGTCGTGCCGGCGCAGACCGGACCGTTCGATGAAGACGATACGGACGAGGCGGTCGAGCGGGTCCTGCAGCAGGAGACACCTCAGCTGAGCCCGATGGAACGGGTCTTGAACGTCTTCTTCGATCCGAGTGCGGTCGCCGAAGACATTCTGCGGAAGCCTACCTGGCTGATCCCGTTTCTGTTCTCGGTTGTATTGATGGTGGCGGGCAGCATCATTGCCATGCCGGTGATGATGGACTTCCAGATGGATATGGCTCGTGACGCTTTGATGGAACGGGGCGTGAGCGGAGATCAACTCGACAACATCCTTGAGCAACAGCGCGGTTTCATGCCGGTCAGCATCCTGGTGTTCGGCCCGCTCGGGCTGATGTTCTTCGTATTCATTTACACCCTGCTGTTTGTGTTCATCGGCAACATCATCCTGGGCGGCACTCGCAAATTTGCGCACTACTGGAGCCTGGAGTGGCATACCACGGTGATCAGCATGGTCGGGGCGTTGTTGACCAATGCACTGGTCCGTGTCACCGGCGATATGCAGGGCACCAAGCTCGGCCTCGGCCTGTTAACACGTGGCGATGTGGAATCGACGGCTCACAAGATCGCGAGCGGATTCGACCTGTTCACCATGTGGGCGGGCATCGCGATCGGTATCGGCCTGGCGGTCTTCACGAAGAAGAGCAAAACGGTCGGGATCGCAATCGGACTGGGGTTGTATGTGGGTCTGACGATTGTGATGAACCTGCTGGGAGGCAGCTGGGGAATGTAGACTGTAACCGGTCTGCTTTCAGCAGAGTCCCATGCACGTAACATTTTTGACAGCCGGGCGTGCCGGTTTACACGTCCGCAATCGGGAAGCGCATCATGCAACGTACGAACTGGATCACATCGATCGCACTGAGCCTGCTGTTCGTCACCTCCGTGACGGCACAGGTAATCTACGAGCCGCCGCTGGTGGTAAGTGAGGGAGAGAAGTCAGTGCAGGAACTGATCGACCTGGCGCTGGAAAACCAGGCAAGCTATCGCAAAACCGTGCAGGATCGTGACCTTGCGATCTACTCGGTTCGCGGCGCCTGGGGACAGTTCCTGCCACGCCTGACCGCCGGCTACGGGGCCCAGAACTACAAGTCCAGCCAAGCCATCGTGGTGGGCGGCACGGTGACAGAATTCCGCGACCAGTGGTCGTCCAGTTCAAGCTATGACCTGACCGCTACCCTGGACCTGTTCACCGGCTTCCGGCGCATCCACGACATGAAGAAAGCAGCTCTGCAGAAGGAGAATGCCTGGCTCAGCCTCGAAAGCAGCGAAAACACGCTCATTTTCGATGTGAAGACAGCGGTGTATAACTACCGTTCCACGATCCGGGCTCTCGAAGTGGCCAAAGAAGTACTTCTGCAGCGGCAACAGAACCTGGACTATGCGCGTGCACGGTTTGAGAGCGGCGATGTGATCGAGCTGGATGTGTTGCAGGCGGAAATCGACGTGAACACCCAGGAAAACACGGTCCTGGAACGAGAGCAGGACGTGGAGAACGCTCGTGAAGCGCTCAACCTGACCCTCGGCATTCATCTGGACAGTCGTTTCCCGGTGAAAGGGCAGCTCGATCCGGCCGAACTGTCGTTCCAGCCGGACAACCTGGTTAAAACCGCTATGCAGACACGGCCGGACTACCTGCAGACGCGGAACAACATCCAGTATTACAAGAGTGATATTCAAAGTAAAAACGCGGACTACTATCCCTCCCTCTCGATTGGCGGGCAGTATTCCGCATCGGAAAACAAGGACGGGTCCTTCAACTTCGTCATCGATCCGGAAAACGACCGGCAGACGATCTGGATGTCGCTGGACTGGACCCTTTTCAACCAGTTCCAGCGGGAAATCAGCCGTCAGCAGGCGGTGGTGAATCGTCGCAAGGCGCAGTGGGACCAGGTCCAGCTGGAACAGCAGATCGATGCCAACGTGCGCAAGAACCAGCGCAACCTGGAGCGTCTGTATCAGCAGATCCAGGTGACCGATCAGAACCGTACCCTTGCACGACGGCAACTGGATCTCGAGCAGGAACGGTATCGCCTGGGTGCGTCGAGCCAGCTCAATTTACGGCAGGCGCAGGTCACATTCATCCAGGCGGAAAACGAACACATCGCGAAGGTGCTTGAATACTATACGACCCTTGCCGCGCTGGAACTTGACGTCGGCAAACCTCTGGAGGAGGTGGGACAGTGAGTAAGAAAAACGGAAGCAAAAAGACCAAGATCTGGATCGCGATCGGTGTACTGGTCGTCCTCGGAGGTATGGTCGGCGTGATCCTGGGCTCGAAGCAGAAACCCAAGGGTACCGAAGTGGACGTGGCTGTTGTTGAAGCGGACAGCATCGTGCAGACCGTCGCGGCGTCCGGCAAGGTGCAGCCGGCGGTGGATGTCAATATCAGCGCGAACGTTTCCGGCCGAATTGTCTCTCTCGGTGCGGAAGAAGGAGACGATGTGAAGCGCGGCGATATGCTGGTGCAGATCGAGGATGAAGACTATTCCGCGGCCGTGCAACAGGCGGAATTCAGCCTTCGTTCGGCCGAGGCGAGCCTGGAAGAGTCGCAATCCACCTTGAATCGTATCAAGCAGCTTCATGAGCGCGATCTTGCGGCCGATGCCGACCTCGAGCAGGCCCAGGCCACGGTGAAACGTCTGACCGCTGAGGTGGACCGTGTCCAGGCTGCACTCACGGAAGCCAAAGATCGTCTCGCCAAGACTCGTATCTACGCCCCCATCGCCGGCACGGTCACCCGTCTGAACAAGGAGCAGGGGGAGATGGCGATCGGCGCGACCTTCAGCGAAGACGTGATCATGGTCGTGTCCCAGCTGGATGCGATGGAAGTGAATGCCGAGGTGAACGAAAACGACGTGGTGCTGGTCGATGTCGGCGATCCGGTCAAGATTGAAGTCTATGCGATACCGGACACTTCATTCAAAGGCATAGTCACCGAGATCGGTCATTCCGGCCTGGTGCAGGGCCAGGGCACGGCCGAAGAGGTGACCAACTTCGAGGTGAAGGTGACGATCATGGACCAGGTCGCGCGTCTTCGCCCCGGCATGAGCGCCACCGTGGATATCATCACCGAACGGCGTGACAAGGCGGTCGTCGTGCCGCAGGAAGCGGTCGCGGTGCGCTCGATGAAGAAAGAGAAGAAACTGGAAGAGAAGGCCCGCTCAGAAGAGAACAAGAAGAAGGGCGGCAAGAAGAAGTCCAATTTCGACGACGACAAGGGCTTTGAGGAAGAGGAACTGTCCGAGGTCGTGTACGTGATCAACGAGGACACCGCCTGGG
>WJJA01000120.1 GCA_014729955.1 bacterium | reverse complement strand
GGGCAGCGTTTGCGTGACATCGGCGGCGAAATGTATTTGCGATTGCAACCGCTGAAAGAGGTCTATCTCAACTCGTCTGATTTCAGTTTTAACCGGGCACGTTCCGGCTCGAGATCGACACTGGTTCAGTTTATCGCCATCGGCCTGTTTATTCTGCTGATCGCCTGCTTGAACTTCATCAATCTGAGCACATCGAAAAGCATGATCCGTGCTCGACAGGTCGGCATCAGCAAGGTTCTCGGCGCGACTCGAGCCGGTATGGTGCGTCAATTCCTGCTGGAAACCGTGCTTCTTTCCCTCATTGCCATGCTCATTGCTGTTGTACTGGCAGTCCTTCTCCTGCCGATCTTCAGCCAACTGCTGGGCACAGACCTGAAAATCCAGGCGGCTGATCTGCTGTGGCCGGCTCTGCTCGCAATCATCGGGGCGGCGGTTGTGGGAATCACGGCCGGCTTGTACCCCGCGCTTTACCTGACATCCTTCGCACCGATGGCGGTGATTCGAGGGCAGATGAGGACGGGACGACAGGGAGCACGCCTGCGTGCAGTACTGGTGGTCATGCAATTCGGCATCTCCGTGGTCCTGATCATCAGCACCCTGGCGGTGATGCGGCAGATGGACTTCATACGTAAGAAGGATCTCGGCTTCAACCGTGAGCAGGTGCTCCAGTTGAAACTAGGCAGTTGGAGCCTGATGACACGTCATGACGTGATTCAACAGGAAATCGACCGTATTGCGGGTGTAACCGCTTCCGCCTCGGCGGATGTATCACCCTTCGAAGTCAACGGCAACAGCCTGTATCACATTCCCGGCACTTCACTGGACAACCAGATCCTGATCGCCCGGCAAAGCGTTGATTTCGACTATCTCGACCTGATGGGCATGGACATCGTTGACGGACGCGGGTTCCGGCGTGACATGTCGACCGACACGGTCAATGCGATCCTCATCAACGAGGCTTGCGCACGCATGCTCGGCTGGGACGATCCGGTCGGGAAGGAGTTGAACGACTGGGAGTCGGTGGAACCGCCGAAGTTCACCGCTTTGAAGGTGATCGGCCTGGTACGCGACTATCATTATGCGTCCCTGCATGAAGAGATTCGACCGTTGATGATACGGCTCTACCGTGGACGTCCGGTTTATCTCTATTTCCGCTTCAGCCCTGAAGCGGACCTGGACCACACCTTGAAGGATATCGAAGCGGCCTGGTCGGAGTTCGCGCCGGGCATTCCCATCAACTACCGCTTTGTGGATGAATCATTTGACAGGTTGTACCGCACCGAGCAGCGTGTGGGCAAGGTGTTCAATCTGTTCACCCTGCTCGCCATCGTTGTCGCATGCATGGGGCTGTTCGCGCTGGCAGCGTTCGCCGCGGAGCAGCGAAGGCGGGAAATCAGTGTGCGCAAGGTGCTGGGGGCGACGGAAAGCTCGCTCGTGCGCCTTCTGGTCCGGAACTTCCTGCTACTCGTGCTGATTGCCAATGTGATCGCCTGGCCCGCAGCATGGTGGGTGGTGGGACGCATCTTCGAGAATTTCGCCTACAATCCGCCCTTCGGGTGGTGGCTCTATCCTGCGGCGGGAATGATGACACTGCTGATTGCCCTGTTGACCGTGAGCTTCCAGGCGATCCGTGCCGCGATGCTGAACCCGGCAAGCGTGCTGCGGCACGAATAGGCAGACTGCCGGCCCGTTCGTTCCGCCGGATGCTCAGGTTCGGCGGTTTCGAGTCCCGGTTTGCCGGCCCGTCAACTCTCCTCTTCGCGAGGAACTGACGAAACAATCGTGTGCTCAGTGCGAGGACGTGCTACCGCTGCTTTTTACCCGGTGAGTTCTCCCCACCCTTCCTCGAACGCGTGCAGCGTGTGTTCATCGAACAGGCACAGCCGGACAGCCTGCTGCCTGGTGCCCGGTGCATCGTCGAGGAAGGATCGTATCGCACCGAGGATTACTCTCACGGCTCGCTCCAACGGAAAGCCGAAGATCCCGGTCGAAATCGCCGGCAGACTGATGGAACGCAACCCGTGTTCATCGGCGACCGCAAGCGCCGACCGTACCGCAGATGCGAGCTTGTTGTCCTCGTCCCCTTCCCCCCACCTCGGCCCCACGGTATGAATCACATGGGTCGCCGGCAGGTTGCCGCCGGTGGTTATAACCGCACGGCCTGCCGCAACCGGTGCGAGACGATTCGATTCCTCCTGGATGATACGGCCGCCCTTGCGAACGATCGCCCCGGCCACTCCGCCGCCGTGCTGCAGCCCGCTGTTCGCGGCGTTCACAATGGCATCCACCTCTTCCGTTGTGATATCGCCAAGCACAAGCTCTACCGTCGTACCGCAGGGGTGAGTATACGTCCGCATGCTTCGGTTCATCGCGCAAGTCCTTCTGTTTCGACTGCTCCTGTTTCCGACAGTATACAAAACATCCCCCGACGACGGCTTGCCGGGGGATGCGGAAGATGCAAAAGTATCGCCAGTGATTATTCCGGTTTCTTGTGACAGAACCACCAATCGTAGCAGTCTTTGCTGCCGCGTCGACGGTTGGCGGTCTCCACGTCCGTGGCGGGCGGAATAATCACACGGTCCTGCAGCAGTTCGTTGTTCGGCCAGTTGGCCGGCAGGGCGACCTTGTACTGTTCATGGGCCTGCAGCGCCTTCAGCGCACGCAGGATCTCGTCCATGTTGCGGCCCACTTCCTGCGGATAGTACAACACCAGGCGCAGCACACCTTCCGGGTCCACGATAAAGACGGCACGGACGGTATTGGAACCCATTGCCGGATGAAGCATGCCCAGCTTTTCGGCCACCTTGCCGCGATCGTCTGCGATCACCGGGAAATCGATCTTCGTATCGAGGTTGTCTTCAATCCACTCGATCCACTTGATATGCGAGAAGACCTGGTCCACCGAGTGACCGATCAATTCCGCGTTCACCTCACGGAACTTCTCGTGCAGCTTGGAAAAGGCATAGAATTCCGTGGTGCAGACCGGGGTAAAGTCGCCCGGATGGCTGAACAGGACAAACCACTTGCCTTTGAAGTGATCCGGCAGGTCAAAGGTCCCTTGTGTGGTCGTGACACGCATCTGCGGCAGTTTCTGCCCCAACAGCGGCATGCTGCCTCGTTCGAGCTCCATGGCTTCCGACATCGTAGTACCTCCTCGTTGTTCTGTAGACCGCGGGGATGAGCCTTTCCCCCGCGCATCCTCCATTGTCTTAACCTTCCTACATAGGATGCATCATCATTTGTGTCGATGCGAGGGTTACCAGGGATCGTTGTCTCCCCCTGCTCTCTTTGCAACATGCACTGTTGTAAGTCTTTGAAATCCAAGTACTCGTTGGCCGTTCAAGTGCCGTGGAGCGGCCGGCTTCATGCCCGCCTGGTCACGTTCTGTCAGGTCTTCAGCGGCGTCGTTTTGCCACGGAGACCTGACAGCAGGGCGGGGTAAGGCGTGCACATCCTGCCTCAACTACCCGAATATTTCACGAGTTCAAACTGCGTCAGATGTGAAGCGCGAAGGATGAAGCTGTATGGCAATACCGCGAATCCTTCGCAACAAGGCAGATGAGGCAGATAGGACCTCCCGAAGGGTGAATGAATAGATGAGTTTGGCCTGGACACAATCTGTGTCAGAGAAAACCTGTATAGCGTGACATTATCTTATTGTTAATATATCTTTTAGAAAAGAATGCTCTCTCCATTTATGAAATATTCAGGCTAACAGCCTCGCAATCGCCTCAACAACTTAACCGCCTCCCAGGGGTCGGCGACGCCGGGCTACCTCCCACTCGTCACATCCTGTCCGATCCCTCGCGCTGACCCGTCAAAAAACGGCCGTTTCGAGAAACGACCGATAGAAGACACCTTTATCAGCACTGGCTTTGATCTTGTGCTATTCCTGCAACCGTTCGGCGATTTCAGCAACCCTCTCATCGACCTCGGCCTGATCGAACGGCGCCGACCCCGCGCCGGCGAGACCACCTCCTCCGTATTGCGCCATCAGTTCGCCGATATGCTTTTTCAACACACGGTGGAAGATACTTTTACCGACCGCGACCACCGCTCGGTTTTCGTCCCGTTCATGCGGCATGATGCGGATCGATACGGTACAGCGCGGGAAGATGGCGTAGATGAAGAAACGGTTGCCGATGAGCCCTTCGTCCATGCCCCGCAGGTCCTGAATGATCACACTGCCGTTGATGCGTGTGCTCGCAGTGAGCATAATCTTGGTTTTTTCTTCTTCCGCCAGGTATCGTTTCTTTGCTTCCTCGATGTCAGGGATCGAAAGGATCTCCCGTATCGTCATGCCGTCCCGGATACTGTAGATGACTCGACGGTAGAGATCGTGGTCCAGGTTCAAACCGGTACGGGGATCGAGCATGAAACCAAGCAGAATCCAGCCGTCCGGGCGCAGCACATCTTCATAGGTCAGAATGGCGGAATCCATGCGGTCGGTATAATGCACCATGTCATGGATATGACCATGATTGCGCTCCTTGTAGAAATCGTAGTACTCATACACCAGTCGTGAAGCGCTCGGTGCATCGGCAACGGTTCCCTTTGCGCCCTCCGGCAGCTTGGCCGCTCCGGCCGTGTGATGATCGAACCATACGCCGGCGTTCGGATGCAGAGGGAGGTTGGTGATCGCATCTCCCGGCATCACCTCCACCTCACCGTCCTGCATCTGTTTCGGATGAACGAACAGCACTTCTTTCACCGGCTCCCGCTTCATCACCAGCGCCGCCGAGACCACACCGTCCAGGTTGTTCCGTGTATACAACCGCATGGTTACCTCCCTCATCCTAGCCGCGACGGGATCGATCTATCCGATCCCTCCATGAACCGTCACTTGAGAACCCTCGCAAAATACACTCGAATGAAACCCGGAACGGCAGATCTTGCGAGTTTTTCCTAAATTCCCTGATGACAGACCGGTCGGTTCAAACGTGAGTAGATTCCCATGCCTTCACAGCACTCCACGATCGTGTATCGCCACGGCGGACGTGAACTGCTGGACATGATCCAGCCGCTGTGGGAAGAATTGCGCGGCTTTCACGCCGAATTGAATCCCGTGTTCGGACCGCGCATCCTGCGCCGCACGTTCGAAGAACGGAAACAGGAACTGTTGGACAAATGCGAAGGCGGTGACCTGGGAATCGAAATCGCTCTCGATGCGAAAGAGGGTGCACCGGTGGGATTCCTCATCTCAACGGTCAACCGGCGGAAGGAAGGCGAACTGGATTTCATCTATGTGCTGGAAATGTACCGCAATCAGGGGATCGGAGGCGTTCTTTTCAAACGTGGGTTGGAGTGGTTGCAGCGAAGAGATGCCCATCCCATTCGGCTGAAGGTACTGCAAGGGAATGAACGTGTGATGTCGCTCTATCGGCGCTTCGGGTTCGAGTTTCGGAGCTACTGGATGGAACAGCTCTGAATGGACAATGATCTGCGACGCGCCGGATCACACTTCAGAATGCCGAAAGACAAAGCAAACCTGCTTCAGGACACACTCTCCTGCGACGTATTCTCCGGAACCGTGCTCGTACCGCGCAGTCGGTCGATCTCGTCACGAATCTTTGCCGCCTGCTCGAACTCAAGCGCGTCCGCATGACGGAACATCTGCTCTTCCAGCCGTGCTATCAACTCTTCACGCGCATCCGGCGTCAACTCGGTCGTGTCCACATCCGGCAGAAGCACATCCTCTTCCTTCCGTTCGTGAGCGGCACGGGTCTGAGCGAGAATTTCCTCGACGGTCTTGCGGATGGTCTTCGGTTCGATCCCGTGTTCTTTGTTGTACTGTTTCTGAATGTCCCGGCGACGGTTGGTCTCCTCGATCACCGCTTTCATGGAATCAGTCATGTTGTCGGCGTAGAAAAGGACCTTGCCTGCAGCGTTCCGCGCGGCACGGCCGGCGGTTTGCATCAGGCTGCGTTCGCTGCGAAGGAAACCCTCCTTGTCAGCGTCGAGAATCGCCACCAGGCTCACCTCCGGCAGGTCCAACCCTTCACGCAGCAGGTTGATCCCCACCAGCACGTCAAAGTGCCCCAAACGCAGGTCGCGCAAAATCTCGACACGCTCCAGTGAATTCACCTCCGAATGGAGATAGCGCACCCTCACATCCAGTTTCCGCAGATAATCGGTCAGGTTTTCCGCCATCCGCTTGGTGAGGGTGGTAACCAGGATGCGTTCGTTCTTCACGACCCGCTCCCGGATTTCATTGAGTAGATCGTCAATTTGTCCCTTCGTTTTGCGAACCTCGATCTCAGGATCGAGCAGTCCGGTGGGCCGAATAATCTGCTCGACGTAGACCCCGCCGGTCCGGTCCAGCTCGTAGTCGGCCGGTGTGGCGCTGACAAAAAGCACACGTTTCGCGCGCTGTTCCCATTCCGGGAATTTCAGCGGACGGTTGTCCAGCGCTGAAGGAAGGCGAAAGCCGTGCTCGACCAGTACCTGTTTGCGTGCACGGTCGCCGTTGAACATGCCTCCGATCTGCGGGACTGTGGCATGTGACTCATCCACGATCACGAGAAATTCGTCCGGGAAGTAATCGAACAAGGTGTTCGGCGGATCGCCGGGCTCTTTGCCGTTGAAGTGCCGTGTGTAGTTCTCGATGCCGTTGCAGAACCCGACCTCTTCCAGCATCTGCAGGTCGAAGGTCGTGCGCTGCTCGAGACGCTGCGCCTCCAGCAGCTTGCCCT
>WJJA01000119.1 GCA_014729955.1 bacterium | reverse complement strand
GTTGGCTTCGATGGCGTGGGCGATGTGCTGCAGCAATACGGTTTTACCGGTTCGCGGCGGAGCGACGATCAGGCCGCGCTGCCCTTTGCCCATCGGATCGAACATGTCCATCAGGCGTGTGGAATACTCGTTCGGTTTGTATTCCAGGTTGACCCGTTCCTCCGGGTGCAGCGGCGTCAGGTTCTCGAAGAGGATGGTGTCACGCACCCGCTCCGGGCTTTCCATGTTCACCGCTTCCACTTTCAACAGGGCGAAGAAGCGCTCGTTCTCCTTCGGCGGCCGAATCTGTCCGGCGACCAGGTGTCCCTTGCGCAAGCCGAAACGCTTGATCTGGGAAGGCGACACGTAGATGTCGTCTGGACCGGGCAGGTAGTTAGACGCGGCACTGCGGAGAAACCCGTAGCCGTCGGGGAGAATCTCCAGCACGCCGGAGCCGAAAATGTTGCCTTGCTTGGTGGCTTGACGTTCGAGGATTTTGAAGATGAGCTCTTTGCGAGGGTACCCGCTGTAACCGTCAATCTTGAGATCCTTGGCGAGCTCATTCAGCTCCGCAATCTTCAAATTATTGAGTTGCGCGAGCTCCATGCGTTGTTTTGCTTGAGGCATATTGAACCGGTGGTAGGTGAAACGTTGCGTCCTGACCTATCGTAAATATCCCTTGGTTGAGCGGGGATGTACGCTCAGAAAGTAAGAGAGCCAAAAACCCTTGGAAGTTTCAAGGTTCCGTACCGGAGAAAATCTGAAAGCCAAATCGGGTTTGTGAAGGATGTGACGGCTTTAGGCAAGACTGTATGTCCGCTCGCCCCCCCGCGGCGATGGTGCCGTATCCAATGGCTAAACTACGCCCCGCAAGCAGGCGTGTCAAGACTTTTTCTTGCCCCGGAGCCTGATTTTGCATGTACTCATGCGCCCGTGTATCCCCGGGTTAGAGGCAACTTACAAAAACTTTCTCGCGTTGGTGAGGTCGCCCTGAGGCGGACAAGTCCGGGCTGCTTCGACCGACTACCTCCCCGGAGTCGGCGACTCCGGGCTACCTCTCACGGGGTGTCCATCCTCAACGGGCTGAGGACAGCACACGTTCAAGCTTGCAAAAAAACAGCCGTTCCGGTATTTTCAAGCGTGGGAAAACCAAACAACAAGAAGAACGCCAAGCGTGCCGAACGACCGGCACCTTCCTCCGACGACGTGAGGGGAATGAGCCCGGAGGAGTTGGAGGAGCAGCTCAAAGGCATGCGTGACCGTCTCGAGCGGCACGGCTTCAGCGCTGACAAGGAAGCCGGCGAGGATCGTCTTGCCGCTCCGATCGGCTATGCACGCAAGCACGGCGGCTTGCCGGCGACGAAGAAATCGCTCGGGCAGAATTGGCTCGAGGATGAGGATGCCGTCGATGCCATGGTCCGCACTCTCTCACCGCAGGAAGGTGAGACTGTCCTTGAGGTTGGTCCGGGCGGAGGCGCGCTGACCGCTGCACTGCTGGAAACCGGTGCGCAGGTTACCGCGGTAGAAATCGATCGGCGCATGGTTGAGTACCTGGAAGAGCGGTACGGGAAACATGACAATTTCACGCTGGTGCATGCGGACATCCTGCGCGAGAGTTTCTCTGATTTGGCCCGTGAGAATCCGTTTCACCTCGTCGGCAATCTGCCCTACCACATCACTTCATCGCTCCTGTTTAATGCGATGGAGTACGCGATCGAACACCCGGGGCAGATCCGGTCTCTTCTGGTCCTGATCCAGAAGGAGGTCGCCGAGCGTATTGTCGCCGAACCGGGCTCGAGCGAGTACGGCATTCTGTCGGTGTTTACGCGGTTATGGGGAGAGCCTGAACTGGTGCGAATCGTACCCCGCGCATCGTTCAAACCTGCTCCGAAGGTGGATGCGGGGATTCTGTATTTGAAAATGGCGGCGGAACCGTTGTATCCCCTGCCACACTGGCCTACGTTAAAGCGCCTGGTGAAAGGCACATTTAACAAGCGACGCAAGATGCTGCGCAACAGCATGCCGGGAATCCCTCACATCGGCCCGTGGCAGGATCTGGATTTTGACTGGACACGTCGCCCGCAGACCGTGAGCGCCGAAGAGTTCGCACGGATTGCACAGCAACTGATACCGAAACGGAAGCAAATATGACGACGGATGAAAGCAGGGAACTCCAGGCGGCGGAAAAGCCGACGCTGGAGGAAATGCACAGGCAGTTTGAAGAATTCCTGGAAGACTCCCGTTTCGAGGAGGCGCGGGAGCTGCTGGAGACTCTCCATCCCGCCGAAATCGCGGAAATCATCGGCGGTATGAGCGGGTTGCACCGCAACCTGCTGTTTGACCTGGTGGACGTAGACAGCCGTGCCGATGTGGTTGCCTACCTTGAAGAATGGGATCAGGAGAGCCAGCTCGACCGTATGACCGATGCCGAGATTCGCGCGCTGGTGGACGATTTGCCGTCCGACGACGCCGCGGACATGCTCGGTCTGCTCAGCGATGAGGATCGTGAGCGCATCCTCGCTACCTCCACACCGGAAGAACGGCGGCAACTGGAACGTCTGCTCGGCTACGACGAGGAGTCTGCCGGCGGCCTGATGGCCGTTGAGCTTGCCGTGGTACGGGACAACCAGACCGTACGGGATGCGGTCGAAGCGGTCCGTCGCGCAAAAGATCTCGAAGTCGAAGATATTCACTATGTCTATGTGATCGACGCAAAACGACGCCTGATCGGACGGGCTCCCATTCTCGAAGTCATGCTCGCCTCACGCAGTCAGCCCATCTCCGATGTCTTCGAAGAAGACATGGTCAGTGTCAGCACCGAGATGGACCAGGAAGATGTGGCACGCCTGTTTGCACGTTACGACCTCATTTCAGCGCCCGTTGTGGACGAAGAGGGGCGTTTGGTCGGGCGAATTACCGTTGACGACATCATGGACGTCATCAGCGAAGAGGCTGAAGAGGATATCGGTCTGCTGTCCGGTACCGGTGAGGAAGAGGTCGGTGAACCGAGCATCCTGCGTGCCGGACGTGCACGTCTGCCCTGGCTGCTGGTCGCCTTCTTCGGTGAGCTGCTCGCGTCCGTGGTGCTGGCAGGCTATGAAGAATCGCTGCAACGGCTGATCATCATTTCCTTCTTCATCCCGGTGGTGATCGCGGTTGCCGGTAATGTCGGGGTGCAATCCTCCTCCATCGTCATTCGCGGCCTGGCGACGGGGGAGATTCCGATGCATCATACTTTCCGACGCTTGATGCGTGAGCTGGCGGTCGGGATACTGAACGGTATCGTGATTTCCGCGCTGTTTGCGCTCGTGGTTTACCTGTGGAAGGGCGATCTGATGGTCGCAACGGCGGTAAGTCTTTCCTTGATCTGCGTGATCGTGATCGCTGCGTTTACCGGTTCATCGACGCCGATGATCCTGAAACGCTTGAACGTGGACCCCGCCAATGCGTCCGGAC
>WJJA01000118.1 GCA_014729955.1 bacterium | reverse complement strand
CAGTGTGGCGACGGCCGTCGGTGACGAAGCGGACACGGGGCGGTGGTTCAGCCTCGACACCATTCTGATCGCGATCGGTATCGGAGTGCTCTGTGCAGCGGTCGCGCAGTTGATCGCGCCGAGGATGCCTCAATGGCTCGTGGCGAGCGGCTTCGTTGAGCACATCTCCGCACTTGCTGCCGGGAACGCGATCCTTGTGGTCGGCGTAGTATGGACGGCGGCGATGGCTCTCCTGGGCATCGGAGGGTGGTTGGCCATCCGGGCGATTCGCTCTCAGGAATAACGCAAATCTTGCGCACACATTGCAAGTTGTGCATGGCGGGGAGGGTTGATTCCCATGAATCAAACTCTCCCTTTTTTCGTTGTGCGCGCGTTTGTAGGGTGTGAGGAATGCGGGGTTTGGAGACCGGATCACCACACGGAAGACGATAATCTTTCTCGAGTTGCGAAGGAAAGGAATATGAATTGCATTATCTATACTTTTGGTTGAGCCGTCCCCGCCGCGAGACCGTGCATCTGATGGAGAGCAACTTTTCCAAAAGAGGCTGAACGATTTGCACATGCGATAGTCGACACCTATATTGAGGAAATTGCGTCCCACCACCGTGCCTGCCTGGATCTGCCACCGTGTGGGTATGAGCATGTGGGTGGAATCGATCCTCTGATATAGAAACGGGTTGGTGCGACGAGAAAGGGGATACGATGAACAAAAGGCTTATACCCGAACGTCCCGGCTACACCTTGCTGGAAATCATGGTTGTCGTGATCATCATGTCGATCCTCGCGGCAATCGGTGTTCCCTATATGTGGGAAGTCGTGCGTCAACGTGAAGCCGTGCGTGCGAAACCCCAAATGATTGCGATCGCGGATGCCGCCATCGATTTCAACCAGGAACGCAATTCCTGGCCGGACGACCTGCAGGAGTTGGTCGAAAAAGGCTACCTCATGCTGGACCAGAGTTTGAATCAGATCTGGAAGTTTGAATGGGATCAGAACAACATGACTGTGATTGCTGTCAATGTCAATCCCGATAAGCCGAACTGGTACGGCCGGGTCGTGCGATACAATATGGTAACCGACCGGTTTGCCGGCTTCGGAGTTCCTGCGGAGCGTGAAGAGTTTCCGAGAGGTCCCCAGTAGAAGGGAAATCCCCGCGGTGGGTACAACGAGACCGACCGCGCTTGGATAGACGGATTTCAAAGTGTTTCAGGTTTGCGGGTTCCGATCGTCGGAACGCCGCGTGTGGAAGTGTTAAAGTTTTCCGAACGGAGGTTTTCATGCAGACCCAGCTTTCCAGGAAGCGTCGCGGCTTCACCCTGATCGAAATCCTGGTGGTGGTTGTGATTATCGCGATCCTCGCCGCGATTTCGGTGCCGATCTATGTGGAATACGTGCGTGGCGCGCGTGCGGCGGATGCCCAGTCCCAGATCGGTGCGGTTTACAATGCCGCGAAGATGTACCAGCAGGACAAAGATGACTGGCCCTCGGACATCGAAACTCTCGAGGAGTTCGGCTATCTGACGATTGACGAATCCGTGTTGAGGAAGTGGAGCTTCCAGATTGAAGGCACGGAAGCGATCACCGCGACATCCACCGACGAAATGGCGGGTGGTGCCGGCAAGGTGATAACCTTCGACATCCTGCAGGGCAAGTTCTATGGCTACGGCCTGCCGAACGAGGGCAGTGACCTGCAGTAACGAGTTTTCCGGCATGTACGTTTCGTTCCCGCGCCGTTGTACTGCGGGGCGGGAACGGAGCGGATCGTTTTTGAGAGCATTTGAACGGTTGACCCGAGACGCAAACGTAAGAGGCACCTGTGAACATCGACGAGCTGCTTCAGTTCACCGTGAACAACGGCGCAAGCGACCTTCACCTCAGCACCGGATCCGTTCCGATGGTCCGTATCCACGGCAAGATGATCAAGCTGGATATGGATATGGTCGAGGACGCTTACCTGCGTGAAGGTGTGTACAACCTGTTGAACCAGGACCAGATCGAGCGGTTGGAAGAGAACAAAGAGCTCGACATGAGTTACCGCCTGGTAGGGTTGGCAAGGTTTCGCGTGAACGTTTTTGAGCAGATCAACGGTATCGCGGTGGTCTTTCGAGTGATCCCGCAGGATATCAAGACGTTCGACGAGCTTGGTTTGCCGGATATTCTGAAGGATCTTGCCCTACGCGACCGCGGCCTGATTTTGTTCACGGGTCCGACAGGTTCGGGAAAGAGCACGAGCCTGGCGACGATGATCGACCACATCAACGAAAACAAGAATCTTCACATCATTACGATTGAAGATCCGGTCGAGTTCTTCCACGAGTCGAAGAACTGCATGATTAACCAGCGTGAACTGGGCGCCAACACCCACTCCTTTGCCAACGCGCTTCGAAGCGCCCTGCGTGAAGATCCGGACGTGATCCTCGTGGGCGAAATGCGCGACCTGGAGACGATCTCGCTGGCTCTGACCGCTGCGGAGACCGGCCACCTGGTGCTTGCAACCCTGCACACCAGCTCCGCCGCCAAGACCATCGACCGTATTATTGATATTTTCCCCGCATCCCAGAAGACCCAGGTGCGTTCGATGCTTGCCGAGTCCCTCGAAGCCGTAATCGCGCAGAAATTGCTGCCGCGTAAAGACGGCAAGGGACGAGCCGTCGCCAGTGAGGTGATGGTTGCCAACACCGCCGTGCGGAACCTGATCCGTGAAGACAAGATTTACCAGATCCATTCCGTGGTTCAGTCCGGCGCGAAAGAAGGCATGCACACCTTGGACCAGAACCTGCAGGTCCTGTTGCACCAGGGTCTCATAGACCGGGAAACGGCGCAATATGTCGCCGAAAACCCCAAACTGTTCGAAGTGGACCTGTCCAACTGATGGTTGGACATGCAACCAGCGGGGTGGTCCGATGAGTATCCTGAAACGAAGGCCCCGGCGTAAATTCCTTCGCAAACGTGAGGGGTTTACCCTGTTTGAAGTATTGGCAAGCCTGCTGATCATTTCCGTGACGGCTGTCGGCGCAGGCTATGGGTTCATGGTCGGCCATGCCATGTACCAGCGTGAAGAACGTGCCAGGCGTGCCCTCATGTACATGAAGGCCGATATGGACTACTGGATGGCACGGATTCATTCGAATCTGCCGCCTTTGAGCTACTTCCGCGGCCAGCCGCCGGCGGTTCATGTGATTGACCGCATGGGCCCGGGTACCGGTGATGACGTTGAGCTGATGGTAAGACTGACGGGAATCTTTCCGGTGGACGACATCGAGACCTCCGAAGAGCCTGATTACTACGAGATCCATCTTGTGGGCACATGGCGGGAAAGAGGTCTAAGCCTGTACAATGCTCAACAGGAGCCGACCACGGTTAAGATCGAGCTGCAGGCCCCGATGATTCGAGGCAACATTTAACGCGGGAGGTACGACATGAAAGCGTCGAAGGTACCGTTCCCGCAGCTGCGCGGGAGCGTACGGCTGCAACGCCGTTCACGACCCGGATTCACGCTCCTGGAAGCGGTCGTCACAATCACGATGGCGGCGATCCTGATTTCCGGCGGCATCATGTTCGTCGTTGGTGCGCAGGAGCAAATGCACATTTACCGTCAGACCCGGCTCGCCGACGAGTGGGGCAACTGGTATCTGGACCAGTTTGTGTTCAAGATGCGCAATGGTCGCAACCACGACCTGGTGCGTGAAGCACCCCCGAGTCGTCTGACGATCATTACCGATCGACCGGAAGATATCATCGGTCCGTATGAACCATACGGCCTGGAGCCGGAAGAAGTTGAATGGCAGTTTGAGTACAGCCCTGCGAAACGGCTTCCCGTGATACGCAAGGGCCGCGTTATCCAGAGGCAGAATTTCTTTCCGCCGGTTGGAAATCCGCGCGACGACTTTTACGTGAAGAATCGCGATTTCGTGATGGAGACCTTTGAAGGGTACGACAACGATCCCACCATCGAACAGGAATTGCGAGACAATATCATCACGATGAAATTCACTCTTCATTATGATCGTTATGCTCCCCTGGACGATTCGAGACGGGGGGTGTACCAGAAGGTGCTGGAATTCGAACGATATGTGTATGTTGTAAATAATCGATGGGCGACCCAGGAAGCACCGATATGATGCGTGCTTTCCTGCCGGGCATGAATCGGCGGGTTGAGCAAAGAAGGTTGGTCGTCTCCGATTGAGTTGTTTTTGCGTTCTTTTGATTGTTAATTGCGTGGCGACGGTTCGCCTGCCAAGCGGACCGTACAAAAAGACCTTTTCCCGGAGAGTCCGGGCTCGCTTCCATCCGGCGAGTTTGAAGATCACCCGTCTTCCACGTTTTTGTGTTGCGCCACCAAACGCACACAGAGAAGGGAGACACATCATGGAACCATTGAAGGTGAACGTGTTCCGACGAGATCGAAACGGCGGCATATTATTCAACACCATGATTCTTGTCATGCTCATGGTGTTTACCAGCGTCGCGTTTCTGCAGTGGGCGGCTGACGAACACATGCAGACCGACCTCGAACTGGCTCGTGCCAAAGCCTACTATGTTGCCTATTACGGCGCCATCCAGGAAGGCTTGAAGTACATGCGCACGAGGAATGCCTCCAATTACAATCTCGAAACGGTCTTTGCTGAGCAGGAAGTGTTCAATCCCGACGGCAAGCCGATCGGGAGGTATTCGAACGTCAGGATCCGCGAAGTGGCCTACAAAGGCGAAGAGCAGGGCGCGAACGACTTTTTCACCAGTTCGCGACAGTTTGATCTCTTCTCCACCGGGTCCGTTCCACTGAACAAGCAGTACCCGGATGGTATGCTTCGGCGCAATCCTTTCCCGGACAAGGTATCCCGGACCGTGCGACTGCGAGCGAAGTTGAGAACCTTTGCGAACTACATGTATCTCACGAACAATGAAGTGACACGATTCAACGAGATCATCTGGTTCTGGTCACCGGACGTTCTCTGGGGTCGTGTTCATTCCAACGATGCCATCGGCTTGAAGTTTAACCCGACCTTCTACGGGCCGGTCAGTTCTACTGCCGATCATTTTGTAGAGTATTCTGCCAATCCGTACTTTGCATACGAACCGGAATTGAATGCTCCACGCGTGGGGTTCCCGGATTTTGCTTCCGAGCTCCGCTCCGGTGCCGGTATGCAGGGAAACTTCATCTCCGACAACGAAGGCCAGTTGTGGACACGGATGGAGTGTGGTGACGGCGGCATCGAGTTCAAGCAGTGGACCGCGGGTACTCCCTGGGATTCCACCCAGGTAATCAATTCCGGATCGATCGGGTACGGAAGCAACCGTGCCGTGTTCGTGGAAGGTGAACTGTTCTTGTGGGGCGATTTCGTTTCCGGTACGATCACCATCGGTTCCGAAGGCAACATGAACCTGATGGACAATATCAAGTATGCGGAAATCAACGAAGCCAGCCCGCAGAATCCGTCGCAGGACTTCTCCGACTTTCCGCACCTGCTCGGCCTGGTCAGCGAAAGCAACATTCGCATCCAGAACACGTGGGCGAACGGTCGGGAGAACGGTGCTTCGACCAACAATCCGGACCGCGAATCCATCGTGATTACCGCGGCGATGGTTGCACTGGGTGAATCGTTCACTTTCCGAGATCAGAACGACACCTGGAACACTTACAGGTTCTGCCCGGGACCGGATGAACGCGGCGAAATCCATCTGCGCGGTGCGGTTACACAGGAACGTCGCGGGTATGTACACCGGTCCAACTGCAGGGGAACCGGGTACGATAAAGACTATGAATACGATTTCCGTTTGGACTATATGGTACCTCCATTTTACCTGGAGGCCACAGACGAGCAAGGCAACAGCCTCTTCGATATCGTAGAGCTGGAAGAGCTGCCCCCGGACAAGAATCCGGAGAACCTCCCCTGATACCTTTACGGTAACAGTGGCGGACAAGGCTCGCGCAAGCCGACTGGACGAGTATCCGAAATCTGCCGATAGCGTGGGGCTGTGAAAGCCCCGGGGACGTTAGAATTACCGGATCCGAAATCGACAGGCGTACTGTAAAGATGCAATCGAACGGTATAGTGCGCCGGGATCCGGTATTCTTTTTACACATGGACGAGGCATCATGCTGGGATTCGGAAGTAGACTCCGTGTCGGGGTGGACATCGGCAGCCACACAATCAAGGTTGTGGCTGTGGAAAAAGCGGGCAACCGCCAGAAAGTCACCTACCGCACGGCCCGCCCGATTTACTCGGGCAAACAGGAGTATGATCTGGACGGACCGAAGCGCAGCCAGATCACACCGATTCTGGTGGACATCTTCAAGGAAATGAAGGTGCAGCCGAAACGGATGAAAAACCTGCGTGCGGTTGTCTCAGGCGCTCACGTGGCCGCCAAGGAGATCCTTGCGCTGCCGCTGGAGGAGCGGGAAATGCAATCGGCGATGACCGCCGAGGCACGCAAGCATATCCCCCTGGACGGTAGCGAAGCCCAAGTGGATTTCCAGGTGATCGGTGAGAACCCGGAGGACCCCGACAAGGTGCGTGTGCTTGTCGCCGCGACAACGAAGAACACCTTCAACAACCTGTTGGAGACCTTCGGCGAACTCGAGATCAAACCCACGATCGTCGACCTTGAACCGTTGTCCATGATCAATTCCTGGATGGGGTTCAACGAGCTGCCGGACGAAGGCGTCGTGGTGCTGCTGAACATCGGAGCCCGCAAAACCGGCGTCACCGTGGTCGGACGAACCAGCATGTTCTTTTCGCGAGACATTGCCGTCGGAGGCTGGTCGTTTACCGAAGAGATCATGAAGGATTACGGTCTGTCTTACGAAGAGGCGGAAAAGGCCAAGTTTCAGTATGGTCTGAAGCCGGACCTTCCCAAGGTGGAAAAGGAAGGCGGAGGTCTTCGACTGGCATCCAAGTCGGTGTTGGATCGGTTCGGCGACGAAGTCAACCGGACTCTTCGTTATTACGTGAAGGAAACCGGGCAGAGCTTCTTCCAGAAATTCGTACTGGTCGGCGGCGGCGCAGCCCTGCCTGAACTGGAAGACTTCCTCGGCAGCAAATTCAACGTGACCGTGGACGTATACGATCCCTTCACACGGATGGAAGTGGAAGCCGGGAATGGTGAAGCGCCGGAAGGGATTTACGCCGGTGCGGTGGGCATAGCGATCCGGGAGCAGTGATATGGTTGACATGTTTCAGATTAACCTCAACCGGCAGGAGGGGTACGCACAGCGGGAAGCGCGCAAACGGAAAATCCGTGACCGCATTACCGTAACCCTGATCACCATCCTGTTGTTGGGCATGGGATACTTCACCTGGACAAACGATGAAGAGCTGCGGAACATCGAACGGACGAAAGAGAAGCAGCTGAAGAGTATCATCGCCCAGATCGATTCCCTGCAGCGTGCCGGACAGAATGTGAACAAGGAAGACGTTTTGTCGCTGGCACGTCTCGACAAGGAGCGGGTGTTCTGGACGAAGAAGTTCCGCGCTATCGCCGAACGTCTGCCGAAAGAGATGACCATTACAAGCCTCGAATTGAAGCGCAATACGTTCGACATCGGTGCCATCACTCCGATCGAAGAGAACGAGCGCGAGTTCGACATGGTAATGCTCTACATGGATCGGTTGCGCAAGACCCCGGAATTCTTTGAAGACATCGACCAGATGAAGTTTACGGAAAGCCAGCGCTTCAAGGCGGGCCAGCAGGAAATCCTGGACTTCATCGTGACCTGCGATATTCAGAAAAGTGTGATTTACGCCCGCCGTGGCAGTGTGCGAGGACGCTGACGATGAAGAAACTGGTTTACTACCTGATCCTGACGGTCCTGTTCGGAGGAGGGCTCTACTGGTACTATGCCGTGGAGTATCCAAAGATTCCCAAGCGAATCCGCACCTTGGATGAACGGATTGAAGCACGAAACGAAAAGCTGATCAGCGCGCAGATTCTTGCCAACCAGCTCGACCTGGTCGCGCGCCTGATTGACCGCAACCTTGCGATCAGCCAGACCGACTCACTGGCGCAGGATGCCTCCATGCCGTTCCTGGAGTTTGTGACCAACCTCCTGGACCAGTACAAGATCACCATGATCGCACTCGAGCCGGACAAGAAACAGGTGCGGCGTCACGACTTTGTGAAGAACTCGTATTACCTCATCGTCGAGTGCAGTTATAAAGAATTCGGCAAGCTGGTCAACGACCTGGAAAAGTCTGACCGGCTGATCACGCTGGAAGAATTCGAGGTGAACAACAACGTGCAGTCCAGCGCCAACCGGCAGGATCGACGCCGGCCTGACACGCATATGTTTGAGATGAAGATCAGTACCCTCACATTGATAAAGCATTCTTAGAGCGAGGGCAGCCGTGAACAAAAGACAGTTGGATGTTTTAAGCAGCTTGTTTCTTCTGATTCTAGTTGTAATCGTGGGTGTCGGGGCCTTGATGTGGTACAACACCACGAAAGATATCGACGATATCCACGCACGCAGCCGTGAAATCGTGATCGGTACAGACGAAAAGCTGAAGAACACCGTTCAGGAGTTGGAAAACGACCTGAAAGCGCGCATGGAATACGAGTTCGACGTCAACGTCGATCCTCTTGATATGACACGCGTGATCAAGAGCCCGAAGCTGCTGGCCAAGATGGGTCTCGGTGACCGCGACCGCGGCAGCACGGAAATGCGTCTGGCTGCCACCATTGTCAGCGAATCCGGCGAATCCGCGATTGTTATCCGCTACATGGGTTCCAGCCACGTATTGCGCGTCGGCGATAAGATCGGCGGATACACCGTAGATTCGATCGGCACGAGGCAGGCCGTTCTCTCACGGGGTGGTTATACTCGCACCCTTTATAACAAGAAAGCCACCGAAGACTACATCGAGGACAACGAGAGCGTCGACCTCAGTGTACCGTATACCTATTCGGAATCCGGAAAGTAGTCTGTTCCGGAAGTTGAAGGGAAACATCAGGTTGAAAGATACAACACGAGTAAGCCATTTGATCCAGGGAGCGTTTCCAATGCATCGTACTGGCATCCCCGTCCTGCTGAGCGTTTTACTGATTCTGGCATGGGGGACGGTTGCAGTGGGCCAGACCACACAGGTGAAACCTGCAAGTCCGGAGTCGGCCGCCCTCGGTATGGATCCGGGACTGCAGAAAAAGGTGACCATTGACGCCGATGACGCAAGCCTTTCGACGGTCCTGTCCATTCTGGCGGCGGAATCCGGTTACAACATCGTCACCGGCCCGGGTGTGAACAAACAGGATAAGATTTCCGTTCACCTGAGGGAGACTCCGATCGAAGAGGCGATGAACCTGGTGGTACGTGCCGCCGGTCTGTCGTACGAGGTGGTAGGCAAGTCCTTCCTCGTCGCATCCTCTTCACGCTTAAAGGAGCAGGTTGGACTGACATCTTATGTGATTGAGCTTCAGAATGCCGACGCCGAAGAAGTGATCGGTATGCTGGAGTACTTCAATGCCGACATCAAGGTGGATGCCAGCGGCAATCGCCTGCTCGTCATCACCAGCCCCAAAGTGATCTCCGAAATGCAGCGGGTGATTTCCATCGTCGACCAGGCTGTGCCGCAGGTCATGCTGGAAGCCCGTCTGATCGAGGTCGCCGTGGAGGATGAAGAGCGGTTGGGGATCAACTGGAACCGTCTCACTCCCTTTGAAACGATCCTCTATCATGGTACCGAGTCGCCTTCCCCCTTCCGTCCGGGCGAATTGCCGCAGCAGGTTCCTTACCTGCAAATCAATGATGCCAACGACTTCGGCTACTTCGGGTACCAGGAGCCCGTGTTCCACCTGGCGATCGAGTTTCTGCTGAAGAACAACATGGCGGAGATTCTCGCGAACAGCCAGGTCGCGACGATGAACAACAAGGTTGCCGAGATCGAAGTGATCGACCGCATTCCGTTCATCCTTTCCGCGGGCGGCGTCGGCGGCCAGGTGCGTACGCAGACCGAAGAAGTCGGCATCAAACTGAAGATTCAACCGTTGATCAATTCGGACGGTTACATCACGGTCGACATCGAACCGGAAGTATCAAACGTGTTCCAGTTGATCGGCCCGGACCAGAACATTCCGTGGGTGGTGTCACGTCGTGCACAAACCACCATCCGTGTGCGTAACGGCGAATCGATCATCATCGCCGGTCTGCTGGGAATCAACCGGAAGAACACCATTTACAAGGTTCCGTTCCTCGGTGATGTCCCTGTTATCGGCGGCCTGTTCCGTAACAAGACCATGTCCGCGAAGAAGACAGACCTGATCATCGAGATCACCCCGCATATTATCAGCCCTGCATTTACGGGCATCGAGAAGAGCGGTTTGATCCGCGATGCCGAAGAGCGTGCGTTCGACGAAGGTCTTGAAAAGATGGAAGAAGATGACCAGACCAAGCCGAAGCGCGTTGGCAAAAGACGCGGCGCAAATCGACAGAACGTCGAGGATGAAGATCTTGAATCGTTGAAAGACACGATGCAAGAAGCGGACTAAATGAAGCGTTTGATTGAAAGCATCGCCGTGGTGCTGGTGGTGGTGAGTGCGGCTGTTGCACAGTCGGGCAGCAGCAATGAGCCGCCGTCTTTATCAACCCCTCCCGAAGCGGGAGGGGCGTACGGCGCGGGCGGCGATAAGGCCATCGATGCACGTTTCTTTACCGAACGTCCGATGCCGCTTGAGCAGCCTGTTGACCCGGACACGTATGTGCTTGGGCCGGGCGACGAGCTGGGCATCGCGATTCGCGGTGGTGTGGATGGGTTCTTTCGGCTGCGCGTGAATCCCGACGGAACTCTCATCGTCCCGCTTTCCTCGCCGGTGACCTTGGAAGGCATGGTACTGACCGAAGCCCGTGAAACGTTAACACAGTCCGTGCAGGAGAGCTTTCCCTCTGCCACAGTGGATGTCGTTTTACTGGAGTTACGTCGTTTTCGCGTGACCATCGCCGGTGCGATCTCGAGTCCGGGTATCTACGAAGGGTCACGAGCAGACCGGGCTTCCAATCTGGTCGAGCGAGCCGGCAGCGTGCTGACCGAGCAGCATTGGCGACGCCGCAATGAAGCGGACATGCAGACCATGGAACTCAGCTGGGCAGCATTTAAAACACGCTACGGCGAGTTCCCGGTCGGGAGCCAACGCAGGGCTGTATTGCACCACAAGGACGGTACAAGCGAAAGAGTCGACCTGCTGCGTTATGATCGCACTGGTGATGAAAAGTACAATCCGACTCTACGCGATGGAGACCGGTTGGTGAT